>CBJMYK010000119.1:0-5457 GCA_966433795.1 uncultured Thiobacillus sp.
CCGCACATCGAGCAGAAGTGCGCGACCTTGGCCGATTCCTTGGGCAAGGTCTCGTCGTGGAAGGACTTCGCCTTGTCGGGGTCGAGGCCGAGGTTGAACTGGTCGTCCCAGCGGAATTCGAAGCGCGCCTTCGACAGGGCGTTGTCGCGGATCTGCGCGCCGGGATGGCCCTTGGCCAAGTCTGCTGCGTGCGCGGCGAGCTTGTAGGTGATGATGCCTTCCTTCACATCATCCTTGTCCGGCAGGCCGAGGTGTTCCTTGGGCGTCACGTAGCACAGCATCGCGGTGCCGTACCAGCCGATCATCGCGGCGCCGATGCCGGAGGTGATGTGGTCGTAGCCGGGGGCGATGTCGGTGGTCAAGGGGCCGAGCGTATAGAACGGCGCCTCGGAGCAGGACTCCAGCTGGATATCCATGTTCTCCTTGATCAGCTGCATCGGCACGTGGCCGGGGCCTTCGATCATCACCTGCACGTCGTGCTTCCACGCCACCTGGGTCAGCTCGCCGAGCGTACGCAGTTCGCTCAGTTGCGCCTCGTCGTTGGCATCGTAGATCGAGCCGGGACGCAGGCCGTCGCCGAGCGAGAAGGCGACGTCGTAGGCCTTCATGATGTCGCAGATTTCCTCGAAGTGCGTGTAGAGGAAGCTCTCCTTGTGATGCGCGAGGCACCACTTCGCCATGATCGACCCGCCGCGCGAAACGATGCCGGTCATGCGGTTGGCGGTCATCGGCACGTAGCGCAGCAAGACGCCCGCGTGGATCGTGAAATAGTCGACGCCCTGCTCGGCCTGCTCGATCAGCGTGTCGCGGAACATCTCCCAGGTCAGCTCCTCCGCCTTGCCGTCGACCTTCTCGAGCGCCTGGTAGATGGGCACGGTGCCGATCGGCACCGGCGAATTGCGGATGATCCACTCGCGCGTCTCGTGGATGTTCTTGCCGGTCGACAAATCCATCACGGTGTCGCCGCCCCAGCGGATCGCCCAGGTCATCTTCTCGACTTCTTCCTGGATGCTGGAACCGAGCGCCGAGTTGCCGATGTTGGCGTTGATCTTCACCAGGAAGTTGCGGCCGATGATCATCGGTTCGGATTCCGGATGGTTGATGTTGTTGGGGATGATCGCGCGGCCGCGCGCGACTTCGTCGCGCACGAACTCGGGCGTGATCTCGTTCTGCAGGTTCGCGCCGAAGTTCTGCCCGGGATGCTGGCGGTTCATGAGCGCGGCGAGCTTCTCGCCCATCGGCCCGGTAGCCTTCAGCGACTCGAGGTAGGCGGCGCGATTGTTGTTCTCGCGGATCGCGATGAATTCCATCTCCGGCGTGATGATGCCCTGGCGCGCGTAGTGCATCTGCGTCACGTTCATGCCGGCCTTCGCACGGCGCGGATGGCGATGCAGTTCCGGGAAACGCATCGCTGCCAACGCCGGGTTGGCGGCCTGCTGCCGGCCGTAGTGCGAGCTCAGGTCGGCGAGCGTCTCGGTGTCGCCGCGCGCCTCGATCCAGCGCGTGCGCAGCGCGGGCAAGCCCTTGCGGATATCGATCTTCGCCGCGGGGTCGGTGTAGGGCCCCGAGCAGTCGTACACGAAGATCGGCGGATTCGGTTCCGAGCGCGCGGCGCCCGACCCCGCTTCGCCGCTGAACATCAGCGGTGTATCGGCCTGGCTGATTTCGCGCATCGGCACGCGGATGTCGGGCTGGCTGCCCTGCACGTAAACCTTGCGCGAGTTGGGGAGCGGCTGCACGGCTGCTTCGTCGACATGGGCCGTCGCAGCGAGAAATTGAGGGTTGGCGTTCATGGGCGGGCGCTCCAGCGAAAATGGGGGGAGGCCGGCACGGCCTCGAAAGAGGGAGGCTGAGGTCAGCCCCGCTCGATTGTTCTGAAGAGGCTTTTGACCTCTTCGAGTTCCGAGAGAGGCCGATCGTCGGCCTCGCTCGCGGTGAGCGGGGCTTGTCGGCCTCGCTCGCTTATTGCGCGGGGCCTGTCGGCCTCGCTACTGATGAGGGAGGCCCATCGGCCTCCCTACGGCGGTATCAACCGCATCAGGTTCGAAGGGTATGTCTCACTCCGCGCGGCGCGATGCCGAGCGGAGACCCCTGGCGAGCGGCTCAAGGTAGCGGAAATGTGGAATAATTGCAAGGCAAGCCCCGTCTAACTTATTGATATACAAGGCCACGCATGGACATCGAGCAGGCGCGCTACAACATGGTGGAACAGCAGATCCGTACGTGGGAAGTGCTCAATCAGGACGTGCTCGATCTCCTGCTCAAAGTGCGCCGCGAGGATTTCGTCCCCGACGCGCACCGCGCGCTCGCCTTCATCGATATGGAGATCCCCCTCGGCCACGGCCAGACGATGTGGACGCCCAAGCTCGAGGCGCGGGTGATCCAGGAGCTTGCAATCCGGCCGACCGACCGCGTGCTTGAAATCGGAACGGGTAGCGGCTATTTGACGGCGCTGCTCGCAAGCCTTGCCGAAGAAGTCGTATCCGTTGAAATCATTCCCGAGTTGAGCGCGAGCGCGAGTCAGAAACTGCGCGCCCACGGCTTCGGCAACGTCGCCCTCCACACCGCCGACGCGGCCCGTGACTGGCCGGACGATGCGGGCTTTGACGTGATCGTGCTGACCGGCTCGACGCCCTTGCTGTCGGACGCCTGGCGGCGGCGCCTGCGGCCGGGCGGGCGGCTGTTCGCGATCGTCGGCGAGCCGCCGGTGATGCAGGCCCAGTTGATCACGTGCACCGGCCCCGGCGCGACGCGCAGCGTCACCTTGTTCGAGACCTGCGTCGCACCGCTGATCAACGCCCCGCACCCTGCGGCGTTCGTGTTTTGAGTTCGCAATGCGCCAGTTTCGTCCGAGCGAACTCGCTGCGTATCTGCAGGCCGGACATTCCCCGGTATTGCTCGACGTACGCGAGCCCTGGGAATGGAATCTGTGCCGCCTTCCTGACACGATCCTGATCCCCATGGGCGAGCTCGCTGCGCGGGTGGCCGAACTCGACCAGGACGCCGAAACAGTCGTCATCTGTCATCATGGCGTGCGCAGCTTTCACGCCGCCCGCTTTCTGGAAACCGCCGGCTTTCGCGATGTCGTCAACCTGTCCGGGGGCGTTGCAGCGTGGGCGGACGAGGTCGACCCGGCGATGCCGCGTTACTGAGCCATCCTCAAGGACCCCATCCCCATGCAACTCAAGCCCCTGTTTCTAGCACTGAGTCTCGCGCTGGCGCCGAGCGCGGACGCCGCGAACCTGTCCGAGGTCTACCGCAGCGCCCAGGCGTACGACGCCGAATTCGCGTCCGCGCGCGCCGCGTATCGTGCAGGACAGGAAGCCGCGGCGCAGGGTCGTGCGGGTCTGCTCCCCAACGTCAGCCTCGACGGCAACCTGCGCTACAACAGCCTCGACTCGAGCCTGCCCGGTGGCGACGCCGACTTCGATTCCAACGGCGCCTCGGTGAACGCTGCGCAGCCAGTCTTCCGCAAGCAAAACTGGGTGCAGTACGCGCAGGCAAAAGAGCAGGTGAAGATCGCCGAAAGGCAGCTCGACGTCGCCGAGCAGGATTTGATCCTGCGGGTCGCGCGGGCCTACTTCGACGTCCTGCTGTCGCAGGACACGATCGCGTTCATCGACGCGCAGAAGGCCGCGATCAGCGAGCAACTGGCGGCGGCCAAGCGCAACTTCGAGGTCGGCACCGCGACGGTCACCGACACCCACGAGGCGCAGGCGCGCTACGACCTCGCAGTGGCACAGGAAATCGCCGAACAAAACACGCTCAATATCCGGCTGCGCGCGCTCGAAAAAATCATCGGCGCGCCGCCGGGCGCGCTCGACCGTCTGGCCGAGCCGGTGCGGCTGCAGCCCGTCGGCGGCGACATCGACGAATGGGCCGAGCGCGCCGCCGACGGCAACCTGCAGGCAGAAATCCAGCGCATCGCGAAGACGATCGCCGACCAGGAAGTCGAGCGCAACCGAGCCGCGCGCTACCCGACGCTCGACGCGGTCGCCGGCTACAACGTCACCAACAACCAGAACTTCGGCACGCTGCAGGTCGACACGCGCACCGCGAGCATCGGGCTCGAACTCAATATGCCTATCTACCAGGGCGGGCTGATCAGCTCGCGCGTACGCGAAGCCGTGGCCAATCAGGAAAAAGCGCGCCACGATCTCGAAGCCGCGATTCGCGACGCCAGCCTGCAAGCGCGCCAGGCCTACCTCAATGTCAGCAGCGGCGTCGCCCGCGTCCGCGCGCTCGAGCAGGCCCTGACGTCGACCCAGGCGCAGCTCGACTCGACCAAGCTCGGACTCGAGGTCGGGGTGCGCACGAGTCTTGACGTGCTCAATGCCGAACAGCAAGTGCTCTCGGCCCGTCGCGACCTCGCCGGTGCGCGCTACGAATACCTGCTTTCGAGTCTCGCGCTCAAGGCCGCGGTCGGCACACTCGGTCCCGCTGACCTCGTCGAGATCGACCAGCACCTTCAGCCGGTCGCCACGCGCTGAGCCGGGCTCAGACAGGCACCAGGCCCGTCACCCGCGCGGCGGCGCCGCGATGCTGCGCAGCGAACGCGCGACCCGCCTCACCCATCCGTTCCCGCGTCGCGTCATCGCGCAGCAAACGCGACGACGCGCGCATCAGCTCGGCTGCGTCGCGCACGCGCAGCGCCGCTCCGGCCTCGATCGCGAGCCGTGTCGCCTCGTCGAAGTTGAACGTGTGCGGGCCGACCAGTATCGGCCGGCCGACGCTCGCCGCCTCGATCAGATTCTGCCCGCCGAGAGGCAACAGGCTGCCGCCGACGAAGGCGACGTCGCAGGCCGCGTAATACGCGAAGAGCTCGCCGAGACTGTCACCCAACAATACGCGCGTCGTCGTCTTGAGCGGGCCGCGGTCGAGTTCGCTGCGCCGCTGATAACTCAGCCCGGCGGCCTCGATCAAGGCCGCAACTTCGTCGAAGCGTTGCGGGTGGCGCGGTACCAGCACGAGCAGGACGTCCGGATCCTCGTCGGCGAAGGCGTGCAGCAGCGCCGCCTCCTCACCCTCGCGGGTGCTCGCTGCGAGCAGTACGCGACGAGGGTGCCACGCGGCTTTCCACGCCGCGCCGCGCTCGAGCAGCGCCGGTGGTGGCGGAATGTCGAACTTGAGATTGCCGGTGACGCGCGCGGCGCGCGCGCCGAGTTTGAGCAGGCGCGCGGCGTCGGCCTCGGTCTGCGCAGCGACGATCGCGAGGCGCTGCAGGCACGCCCGGGTCAGCGCGGGCAACTTTGTATAACCCTGCGCGGAGCGCTCGGACAGGCGTCCATTGGCGAGCATCAGCGGCACGCCCGCCCGGGCCGCCGCGTAAACGAGGTTCGGCCACAGTTCGGTTTCCATCAGGATGCCGACACGCGGCCGTGCGCGGCGCAGGAAGCGGCGCACCAGCCACGCGTAGTCGTAGGGCAGATAGACGATTTGCGCAAAGCTGCCGTAGGG
>CBJMYK010000120.1:0-5433 GCA_966433795.1 uncultured Thiobacillus sp.
CGGCTCGCCGAGCACGGTACGAATGCCGAGCAGGCGTTGCACGGCTTTCGGCACGAGGACGCCGCCGTCCGGAAGCCGCTTCGCAGAAGCGCCGGCGATACCCGTCATCGGGGCAACTGCCGCGGGAGGGGGCTTCTCGGCGTGATCCTCGTCGCCGTGGGCGAAGCCAGGTGCGCTGTGTGCGCCGAGCAGCAAAGCCGCGAACACCGGCAAGGCCACGGGCAGCGTGGCATTGCGGTGGCGCACGCGCCGCGCCAGAACGAGCAGCGCGGCGACCGCAACGAGGCCGACCGCCGCCCATTTCGCGTCGTCCAGCCAGGCGCGCCCGACGTCTGGGTCGACCGGAGAAGACGGTATCTGCAGGCTTCCGACCAGCAGATCCTGCAGGCCGTCCGCTTCGACGCTCACCACGATCTCGTGGCTGCCGGCCTGCTTCAGCCAGTCGGCGCTCGCCTCGTATCTGCCGTCTTGCGTCGGGCGCAGCGCAAGCTTGCGGCCAGTGCTTTCCAACTCGATTCTTGCGTTGAGGATGGGCTCGTTGGTGGCATAGCGGTCGGCGTATACGCTGAGCCTGCCGTCCTGCACGAGACCCGACAGCTCGACCTCGGGCGACTTCAATTCGAGTCGCGCTCCGTCGCGCGATACGGGGGCGGGCACTTCGATCTCAGGGCCGTGGCTGTGGTCCTCGCCGCCGTCGGCGAGGACAGCGGGCGCCGCGAGCGAAAATAGCAACGCCAAGGCCCATGCCGTAAACCCGGGCATTGAATTGAAAACGATCACGGCAGAACTCCTTGAGCTTGATTGAGGCGGGCGCGCGCCAGCGCCTGGGCGATTTCTTGTTGGCTGTATGCCTGCTCCGCCTCGAAGGCTGCCGTCCGGGCGCGCAACAACGCGAACAGGTCGGTCTCGCCGAGATCGAAGGCCTTCTGGATCAGTCCGAGGTTTTCACGCGCTGCGGCGCGCTGCTGCCCCGCGAGTTCGAGCAACTGGTCGGCGGCCTGTAGCGCCTGATCGGCCTGTTGCCTGCGGTATTCGAGTGCGATTTGGAGGCGGCGGTATTCGCTCTGGGCGCCTGTCAGCGCGGTCTGTGCGGCGCTCGTGAGCGGCAGGTTGCGGGCATCGGTGGCCAAAGGCAGGCGCACCGCGAGCGCGACGGTGCTGTGGGAGGGGTCGGGATTGCTGCGCTCGCGGCGCGTGCTGAGGACGACTTCAGGATTGTCCCGGCGCGATTGCCTCGCGACCTCGGCCTGCGCCTGGGCGACTTCAATCGCTCGACGCGCTTCTTCGATCAGAGGATGGTCATCAGCCAGAGCTTTGGCTTGCGCGCTTTCGGGGCTGTCCTCGGGCAGCGTGGTATCGCCCGTCAGCGCGGCGTAGGCCTGCTGCGCTTGCAGCAGCAGGTGACGGCTTTGCAGCAGGGCGGCCTGGGCGCTGCGCCATTCGTTCTGCGCGAGGTTCAAATCGGTCTTGGCGAGCTCGCCGGCCCGCACGCGCTTGACGACGTCTTCTGCGAGTTTTTCCGCGGTCTGGACGCGCGTCTCGTCGAGCCGTGTTTGCGCTTCCGCGGCGCGCAGCTGCCAGATGGCTTCGCGCAACGCGCCTGCGAGCTTCAGGCGCAGCGCACGGACGCTGGCCTCGAGGCCGGACCGGCCGACTCGCGCTTCACGCTGGCGTGCGCCACGTTGCCCCGGCAACCAGACCGGAAGCTCGATCCCGGCTTCCCATTCGCGCACCCCGACGTCGTCGTTCAGCCGGTCGCTGCGATGGCCGAGGACGATGGCGGGCGCACCCGGCAGGAGGCTGTTCGCCGCGACCGCTTGAGCGTCGCTTTCGCCCCGCCTCGCTTCGAGTACCTGCGCTTCAGGGCTCCGCTCCCACGCCTGATCGAGCGCAGCGCGCAGGTTGACCGCGTACGCCGGGGGTGCGAGCAGCAAGCCGACGAAAATCAACACGGTGTGTCGCATAATGGTCTCGAATGTACAGATTGCGTTCCAAGAAACCCCTGGGACGCGCGCCCCATGCCTTAGGGCCATGCGCGATCGCAGCGCCAGGGCGGCGCAGAGGTTGACGGCATCTTGGACGCGTGCGCCCAACACGAAGCTGACGCGTGAATTACAAATCCGTCATCCGCGCGATCGCGGCTAGGCGTTATGGCAGGATGCGTTCCTCCTACTCGGTAATGCGCATGAAGATTCTGATCGTCGAAGACGAGCCCAAAACGGGCGCCTACCTGAAGCAGGGGCTCACCGAGGCCGGCTTCGTCACGGATCTCGCCCGCGACGGCTGGGAGGGCCTCGAGCTCGCACGAGAGGGCCATTACGACGTCATGATCCTCGACGTAATGTTGCCCGGCCTCAATGGCTGGCAACTGCTCGAAGGCGTGCGTCGCATCGGCGTCAAGACGCCGGTGCTGTTCCTGACTGCGCGCGATCGCGTCGAGGATCGTGTCAAGGGACTGGAACTGGGCGCAGATGATTATCTCGTGAAGCCCTTCGCCTTCGCCGAACTGCTGGCCCGGGTGCACAGCCTGGTGCGCCGTGGACACGCCGGGATGGAATCCGCGGTCCTCACGGCCGGCGATCTGGAACTCGACCTGCTGCGCCGACGCGCAACGCGGGCGGGACGCAAGATCGACCTCACCGCCAAGGAATTCGCCTTGCTGGAACTGTTCCTGCGTCGCCAGGGGGAAGTACTGCCGCGCAGCCTGATCGCGTCGCAGGTGTGGGACATGAATTTCGACTCCGATACGAATGTGATCGACGTCGCCGTGCGCCGACTGCGGGTCAAGATCGACGAAGGCTTTGACGCCAAGCTCATCCACACCGTGCGGGGAATGGGATACGTCCTGGAGGCGAACCCGGGAAGCGCGGGCCCATGAAAACCCTGTCGCTCACCGCCCGGATCAGCGCGCTTTTCGCGGTGGTCGCGTCGGCGGTCCTGCTGGTGACTGCGTATTTCCTGACCCAGGCGGTCGAGGCCCATTTCAAGGACGGGGACCGTCACGAGCTCAGGGGCAAGCTCGAACTCGTCCGGAATTTGCTCGAACGCGCCGATAGCCCGGAGGAACTGAATTCCCTGCCGCGGCAGCTTAACGACGCCCTCGTCGGCCACCACGGTCTGGCCGTGGCGATGACCGATGCACGGGGCGAACCCTGGTTCACAACGCCGGGGGCGGCCTTCCCGCCCACGCTGTTGCGCGACTGCCGCGCGCGGCCGGCGGCCTGTACGTCAGGCAGCTTGCGCGAGTGGGAACAAGCCGGGAGAAGTTACCGCGGGATGGCGGTTTCGATGCCTACGTCGAGCGGGGCACCCTCCACCGTCGCGATCGCGCTCGACATCGAGCACCACGAGCTCTTCATGAAAAAGGCACGCTCGGTGCTCGGTCTGGCCATCGTCCTGGCCGCGCTGGCGACGGGCGGTCTGGGCTGGGTCGTGACCCGCTGGGGGCTCTTCCCGCTACGCCGGGTCACCGACATGGTGGCGGGGATGTCTGCCGAACATTTGAAGGAACGCCTGCCGACCACCGGATTGCCGGCCGAGCTCCAGCCGCTCGCGTCCGCCTTCAATGCCATGCTGGCCCGTCTGGACGATTCCTTCCGACGGCTGTCCGCATTCTCTTCCGACATCGCACACGAACTGCGCACCCCCATTTCCAACCTCATGACGCAGACCCAGGTCGCGCTTTCCAGCGCGCGCGGCAACGACGAATACAAGGAAGTCCTGTACTCGAGCCTGGAGGAATACGAACGCATGGCGCAGATGGTCGGCGACATGCTCTACCTCGCCCAGGCCGAAAATGGCCTGCTCAAACCGGGTCTGGAGGAAGTCGATCTCGCCATCGAAACCCGCGGACTGTTCGACTACTTCGAAGCCTGGGCCGAAGAGCGCGGCGTTTCGCTGATGCAGAGCGGATCGGCCACCGTTTCCGGCGACCGCCTGATGTTGCGGCGCGCGCTCAGCAACCTCTTGTCCAACGCGATCCGTCACACGCCCCCCGGCAACACGGTCACGGTGGCCCTGTCGATGCATCGGGACAAAGTCACCCTCGCCGTCGCCAATCCGGGCACCGATATCCCTGCGGAACACCTCCCTCATCTTTTCGATCGGTTCTACCGTGCCGATCCAGCGCGTCAACGCAGCGGGGACGGCGCCGGCCTGGGCCTCGCCATCGTCAAATCCATCGTCGACGCGCATGGGGGCTCGATCCGGGTTATTTCCGCCAGCGGAATCACGCGGTTCGAACTCACTTTGCCCGCGCTGGCGGAATGACTCCCGCTTGCGCTTTATCGAGTCGAGCGCTTCGCTCCGACAGGAAAGCGCGGGGTCGGAACCCGGGCACGTGCCGCGTCGATATCCGAGCGGCGAAGCTGGCCGCCAAGCGTGCGCGAGGCCAAGGCCGTCGGTAGCGGCCGCGGCGATTCGGCCGGGCGCGCTATTCCCACTCGATCGTCGCCGGCGGCTTGCCGCTGACGTCATAGACGACGCGGTTGATGCCACGCACTTCGTTGATGATGCGGTTGGAGACCTTGCCGAGCAGGGTGTAAGGCAGTTCGGCCCAGTGGGCGGTCATGAA
This sequence comes from uncultured Thiobacillus sp., assembly GCA_966433795.1. Taxonomy (GTDB): domain Bacteria; phylum Pseudomonadota; class Gammaproteobacteria; order Burkholderiales; family Thiobacillaceae; genus Thiobacillus. Next base: position 4,574 of record CBJMYK010000120.1, read on the forward strand.
ATCCTGGGTCTGCACCGCGCGCAACGCGACGACGTAGTCGTAGGTGCGCCCGTCGCCCATGACGCCGACCGATTTCACCGGCAGGAAGACGGTGAACGCCTGGCTCGTCTTCTCGTACCAGCCCGAGGCACGCAATTCCTCGATGAAGATCGCGTCGGCGCGACGCAGCAGGTCGGCGTATTCGCGCTTCACCTCGCCAAGAATGCGCACGCCGAGGCCCGGACCGGGGAAGGGATGGCGGTAAACCATGTCGTGCGGCAGACCCAAGGCGATGCCGAGTTCGCGCACCTCGTCCTTGAAGAGCTCGCGCAGCGGCTCGAGCAGCTTCAGATGCAAGGTCTCGGGCAGTCCGCCGACGTTGTGATGGCTCTTGATCGTATGCGCCTTCTTGGTCTTGGCGCTCGCCGACTCGATCACGTCGGGGTAGATCGTGCCCTGCGCCAGCCACTTCGCCTTGGGCAGTTTTTCGGCTTCTTCCTGGAAGACGTGGACGAATTCGCGGCCGATGATCTTGCGCTTCTGCTCGGGGTCCGACACGCCTGCGAGCTCTGTCATGAAGCGTTCGCTCGCGTCGACGTGAATGACCTTGACGCCGAGGTTGTCGGCGAAGGTTTTCATCACCTGCTCGGCCTCATCGAGCCGCAACAGACCATTGTCGACGAAGACGCAGGTCAGCTGGTCGCCGATCGCGCGGTGCAGGAGTGCTGCGACGACCGACGAATCGACGCCGCCGGACAAGCCGAGGATCACTTCGTCGCTGCCGACTTCGCTGCGCACCTTGCCGGTCGCTTCGTCGACGTAATCGGGCATGTTCCAGTCGGAGCCGTAATTGCATATGTAGTGCACGATGCGCCCAAGCA
>CBJMYK010000121.1:0-5424 GCA_966433795.1 uncultured Thiobacillus sp.
TCGGCTCGGGCGTCACCGTCGCCGTGGCGCTCGGCGCCGGTGTCGGCGTGGGAACGGCGCCGGGCACTGCTGGTGAGGCGAGGTTCTGGGGACCGGGCACGCCCGAGATGAACCAGTCCGTGCTCAAGCGCCTGCAATTCGACCACGATCTTCGGGTGGCTGTCGAAGCAGGCCAGTTCGAGCTGCATTATCAGCCGCAGATCGACAGCACGAACGGTCGCACCGTGCGAGTCGAGGCGCTGGCTCGCTGGCGGCATCCGCGCGAAGGTCTGGTGTCGCCGGCAGATTTCATCCCGATCGCCGAAGAGACCGGACTGATCCTGCCGCTAGGCGAGTGGGTACTCAACGAGGCCTGCCGCCAACTCCGGCTCTGGCGCGACGCGGGAATCGCCGGCCTGACGGTCGCGGTCAATCTCTCGGCGCATCAGCTGCACTCGCCGAGCCTGATTCCAATGGTCGCGCGCGCACTCGACGATCATGGACTCGAAGGCGCGGATCTCGGCCTCGAAATCACCGAATCGGTCGCCATGCGCGACACAAAGGCGAGCGTCGATCAACTCAGGGCGCTGCGCGATCTCGGGGTCCATCTGTCGATCGACGACTTCGGCACCGGCTACTCGTCGCTCAGCTACCTCAAGCTGCTCCCGATCGACATGCTCAAGCTCGACCAGTCTTTCGTGCGCGAGATCGCCTCCGACAGCAGCGATGTCGCGATCTGCGCCGCCACGATCACTCTCGCGCACAGCCTCGGGCTCGCGGTCACGGCCGAAGGCGTCGAGACCGGTCCCCAGCGCGAACTCCTGGCGGCGCAACGCTGCGACTTCATGCAGGGCTATTTGTTCAGCGCGCCCCTGCCGGCAGAGCGGGCGCTCGCCTATCTGCGCGAGCAGCAGGCCGCGTGATCGGGTCGGACCGCATGGCGGAGACGCGATCGCCATCCCGAAGTTCAGTTGCTATCCTCAGATCAAGACCGTCCGTTCATGCCGCTTAACCCAGGAGGATCGATGTCCGCTCTCACCAAGCCCCAGCTCGAACAACTGACGGCGCAGCTTCGTGCCGATCGCCAGGCCCTGCGTCAGGAAGTACGTGAGGAACTCGAGAATTCGGGCGAGCAGCACCGCATCGCGTTCTTGAACGAAGAACCCGGCGACGTGGGCGACCTCTCGCTGGCCGCAGCGCTGGCCGACTTCAACGTCGCGCGCTTCGACCGCCACATCCAGGCCCTGCGCGACATCGACGCCGCGTTTCAGCGCATCGAGGACGGCGACTACGGCGTCTGCATCGACTGCGGCGACGACATCGGTTTCGCGCGTCTGCATGCCTATCCCACGGCGAAGCGCTGCATCATCTGCCAGCAGCAGCACGAAAAAGAATATGTCCAGGAGGGACGCCCCAAAATGTAGGCCGGAGCAGTTATGCTGCTTCCTTTCAACCTGGGAGTAAGTATGAAAACACCGCTTCAAATCACCTTCCGCGACATGGCCCACTCGGATGCGCTGGAGACTCATATCCGCGACAAGGCGGAAAAGCTCGAACAATTCTTCGCCGACATCGTCAGCTGCCGCGTCGTGGTCGAGCAGCCCGCGAAACATAATCAACAAGGCAAACCCTTCAACGTGCGCATCGACCTCGGGGTTCCGGGTTCGGAAATCGTGGTCGACAAGCAGGCCAACGAAGATGCCTATGTCGCCGTGCGCGACGCCTTCGACGCGGCCAAACGGCGCCTGGAGGATTACGCGCGCCAGCTGTGACCTCCGTGCGCGGCACGTAGTCATGACTGCGGCGCAAAAAGATCTGGCACCGGGCGCGGAGCTGATCCGCAGTCTCCACGATCCGGCGTGCTACGACCACCCGACCCAGCCGGTACGGCTGATCGAGACCCATATATCCTGGGTTCTGCTCACCGGCGACTACGCATACAAAATAAAAAAACCGCTCGACCTCGGTTTCCTGGATTTCAGCACCGTCTCGCAGCGGCTGCACGCGTGCTGCGACGAAGTGCGGCTCAATCGCCGGCTCGCACCGGACGTCTACCTCGACGTGGTCGCGATCACGGGCAGCCCTGCGGCCCCGCGCGTCAACGGGAGCGGCGACGCCTTCGAGTTCGCGGTGAAGATGCGCCAATTCGATGTCGATGCGACGCTCGATCGGCTCGACGCCGAGCACCGACTAACGGCCGCGCACGTCGAGGCGATCGCGACGACGCTCGCCCGCTTCCACCTCGAAGGCTGCGCTCGCGCCGGCCCGGACAGCCCGTGGGGCGACCCGGCCGGCGTGTGGTCATCGATGGCGCAGAACTTCACGCAGATCGCGCCGCGCCTCGGCGATCCGACCGACCGCACGACCCTCGAACAACTGGAGCGCTGGAGCGTCGCGGAGCATGCGCGCCTCGCGCCGCTGCTCGCTGCGCGCAAGGGCGAGGGCTTCGTGCGCGAATGCCACGGTGACCTGCACCTGGGTAATCTTGCGTGGGTCGACGATCGGCTGCTCGTGTTCGACTGCCTCGAATTCAATCCCGAACTACGCTGGATCGACATCCAGTCCGAGATCGCGTTCTGTTACATGGATCTGCTGCAGCGCGGGCACGCCGCCTGGAGCTGGCTCTTCATCAACGTCTGGCTCGAAGAGACCGGCGACTATGCCGGCGTCGCGTTGCTGCGGTTCTATGCGGTTTATCGCGCGCTCGTACGCGCCAAGGTCGCCGCCATTCGCTCCGAACAATGCGACGGGGACCCGCGCGCTGACGTGCACGGGCAGGTGCGAACGCTGCTCGAGCTCGCCACCGCGCTCGCCGGGTCGACGGCGCCCCGGCTCGCGATCACGCATGGCCTTTCGGGTTCGGGCAAAACGACCGCCACGCGCAGGCTGATGCAGGAGCCAGGCGCGATCCGCCTGCGCTCGGACATCGAGCGCAAGCGCCTGGCCGGGCTACCCGCCCTCGCCCGCAGCGGCGCAGGCGTCGGTCAGGGGCTCTATGCCGACGACACGACGCGCGCGACCTACGGCCGTCTCGCCGACCTCGCGGCGGGACTGCTCGACGCCGGCTGGCCGGTGATCGTCGACGCGACCTTCAGCGCGCGGTGGCAGCGCGACCTGCTGCGCGCGTTGGCGCAATCACGCGGCGCAGCCTTCGGCATTCTCGATTTCAAGCGCGACACGTCCCTCTTGCAGCATCGCGTCGAGACGCGCGCACGCGCGGGCAGGGACGCCTCCGAGGCCGATCTCGCGGTGCTCCAGCAGCAGTTGGCGCGCGAAGAACCGCTTACCGCAGACGAGCGGGCCATCGCCATCGACATCACAGACTGAGGCCGAGCGGCGCCCCTTCATCGGGCAACAATCCGCGGCACCGGTTCCCCACGTTGGCGATTCGCGTGGAGCGTCTACCATTCGAACAGGAAACCGCTTTTATGAGGATCCCCATGTCGAGAACATCGGAGCTAGTGAAACTTCCGGGCGTGCACGCCGCCACCCTTTTTTCGCGGAAAGGCTACCCAGACGAATTCGAGGGCTTGAGTGAGACCGAGGCCACGGAAATGGCCAACCTCTGTGCGGCGATCACCATGACCGTGGAGATGCAGGGACGCATGCTCGCGCGCATGAGCGACCGGCCGGGCTGGGAAAACTGCTGCGGCTGGATGATGTGGGGGCCTGAGCAAACGGTCCTCGCCGTGCGCGACAGCGCCTGCATCGCGCGCGCGGCCGAGGTTCCGTTCAAGCGCCTGATCGACGCGATGGAAGCATCGGCCGCCGCGCAAATCGTCCAGCCCCCGTTCTAAGGAGAGCCTGATGCCGGTACTGGAGGAACTGATGGATTTGCCGGGCGTGTACGGCGCGCTCGAATTCACGTGCGCCGGAGAACTCGGCCAGACGCGCGGGGAACTCGAGCCGGAATTCGCCGAGATTCTCGCCCAGATGTGTGCCGCGAACATGGCGATCTACCGCATGCAAGCGACAGGCTGGACGCAACTGACGGGACAGGGCGGTTTCCTGCCTGAACGCGGCTTCGCCTTGATGACGCTCGACCACGTCCTCATGGGCATGGACGGCCAGGCGGTCCTCGCGCATCGCGCGCAATTCGACTACGACCTCGCCTACCGCCGCTTCAACGCGGCGTCCGAATCAAACCGCTGAAAGGAGGCTGATCCATGCTCGATCTGGAACGTCTCGTGCTGCTTCCGGGCGTCGTCGCGGCGCTGCGATTCAATGACGATGGCACCCCTGCCGAAGCGGTCGGCGATCTCGACCAGGTCGACGTGCAATTGGCCGCCGAACTGTGTTACGCCAACGGCCGTTTCATGCATCACAACAGCGACATGCTGATGACGTTTTCCGGCAAGGAAGGTTGGCCGGCGCGGGGCTGGGTCATGAACGGGGAGCGCCTGTCGGTATGCGGCGGCGGCGACGTGGCATGCTTCGTTCGCAACGGCGAGGCCTCTTTCAACGCCTTGTTCCACCTCCTCGCCGAGATCTAGCGCCGAAAAGGCTTACCCGCTTGCCGCCGTAAACGGGCGATCACGATCTTCGGACGATCCGTGTAGCGCGTCCGCGCGCATCAGCGCCGCAAATTCCTCGGTCGGGACGGGCCGGCTGATCAGATAGCCCTGAATCAGGTCACATCCCATTGCGGTCAACAGCGTGCGCTCGCCCTCCTCCTCCACACCCTCGGCGACGACCTGAAAATCGAGGGCGCGCGCCAGCGAGATGATCCGTTCGACGATGGATTGCTGGCGGCGGTCGCCGCTCAGGTTGCGAATGAAACCGCGGTCGAGCTTGAGCACGTTGGCGGGCAACTGCGTCAGGTAGACGAGCGACGAGTAGCCCGTACCGAAATCGTCGAGCGCGATGCCGATGCCCATCGCGCGCAGGCCAAGCAGCGTCGCGTAGATCTCGGGCGACTCGTTGGCCGCGGTGGCTTCGAGTATCTCGAGCTCGAGGCGGCTGGGGTCGAGGCCATTGTCGCGCAGGATATCCGCGACCTTCGACACCAGGTTGCCTTCCTGAAAATGCAGCGGCGAGAGGTTGACCGAGACCGGGATCGGAAGCAGGCCCTGGCGGTCCCACTCGACCATCTGCGCACAGACATTCTGCATGACCCACTCGCCGAGCCAGTTTCCGAGTCCGATCTCCTCGAGCAGCGCGACAAACCGGACCGGCGGCACCAGCCCGTGTTTTGGCGAGTCCCAGCGCACCAGCGCCTCGGCGCCGACGATGCGTCCCGTGGTCGTCGAAACCTTGGGCTGATAGTGGAGCAACAACTCGTTCCTGTGAACGGCCTCACGAAGATCCTGAATCAGCTCGAAGCGCGCGCGTACCTGGGCATTGAGGTCGGTCGAATAGAAGCAGAAGCCTCCGGACTGCTGGCGTTTCGATTCGTACATCGCCGCGTCGGCCATTTTCATCAGATCCTCGAAACCCGACGCGTTC
>CBJMYK010000122.1:0-5395 GCA_966433795.1 uncultured Thiobacillus sp.
CCGAGCACGGCCGGGCATTTACAAAGTGTAGGACATAGAAAAGCGCGTGGTTGGGTCGCCCCGTGGATCCCCCGTCATAGCCCGCTGGGCCGGCCCGCCGGGGCCTCGCCCGAGGCGCGCACGCGCCCGCGCTGGGGCGGACGGCGTCGCGCCCCCGGCTTGCCGCGCAATTGGTTTTGTGGAAACATAAAAACGCCTGCCGCGACCGGCAGTTTGGCCGGGTCGTGTACCGGGCCTGGGTTCTGCCGTCGCCTGAAAGCGCCGGGCGGCCGCCAAAGCGCGGCCGACGGCCAATCTGCACAAATCATCAAATCCTTACATCGTGTATCGGCGCGAGCGGCTTGGTCCGTCGTACGCCTCAACACTACGGTGCAGTACATTTTTGTGGAGAGCCATTGATGAGAACGTCGAGCCGAGCGATCGCACCATATCCCATTGGGCTCGCGCATACGCGCCCCCGGTGCGCGAATCCGAGGAGTCTGCGATGGACGCGCTAGCGGAGTTTTTCCCCGATATGGCCACGTGGCGCGGGCCGCTCGTGAGCGTGCTGCACGTCGCGCTGATTCTGGTGCTCGCGTGGCTCGCGCTGCGACTCTCGCGTAGGGCGCTCGCCCGTCTGCGCCTGCGCCTGCAGCAGGACCTCGACGACTCCGAACGCATCAAGCGCCTCAACACGCTCGAGCAGGTGTTCCGCTACGTGCTCGCGGTACTGATCATTCTGGTCGCCGGCATGCTCGTGCTGTCGGAACTCGGGATCTCGATCGCGCCGGTCCTCGCCGCGGCCGGGGTCGTCGGCATCGCGGTCGGGTTCGGTGCGCAAAGCCTGGTCAAGGACTACTTCACCGGCCTGTTCCTGCTGCTCGAAAACCAGGTGCGCCAGGGCGACGTCGTCGAGGTCGGCGGCAAGGGCGGGCTGGTCGAGGAAATGACGCTGCGCTACATCCGCCTGCGCGACTACGAGGGCAGCGTGCACTACGTTCCGAATGGCATCATCGATACCGTCACCAACCGCAGCCGCGGCTTCGCCTTTGCGGTCATCGACGTCAGCGTCGCCTACCGCGAGGAGGTCGACGCGGTGTGCGCGGTGATGCGCGAAGTCGCGGCCGAACTGCGTACCGACCCGGAGTTGTCGAGCAAGGTCGTCGAGGACCTCGAGATCGCGGGCGTCGAACAGTGGGCCGACTCGGCCGTCGTGATCCGCTGTCGCTTCAAGACCCTGCCGCTCGAGCAGTGGAACGTGCGGCGCGCCTCTCTGCAGCGGCCCAAGAAGGCCTTCGACGCGGCGGACATCGAGATCCCGTTTCCGCATCTCACGCTCTATCAGGGGCAGAACAAGGACGGCAGCGCGCCGCCGCTGCGCCTGGAGCGGTCCCGCGGCGCGCGGGCGGCGGACAACCAGCATGCTGGCGCGACCCAGCTCACTTCGGTCAATCCCGGTACGGGGCGCTGATCTGTCTACCGCCAGCCGGCCGTGCAGCGAGCGCCCGGCGCGCCGGGCCAGCCGGCAATCGGCCGCGGACGGATCCTGGACTTCGGGCATCGTCCTGCAATGCGCGTCGCGGCGGTCACGCGGCAAGGACGCGCGCCACGCTCAGCGCCGGGGGTCGGGGTGCGTCGGGATGCGTAGACCGACGCGGGTCACACGGCCTTTTACGACGGTGCGCACGACGAACTCGAGCTTGCCGAGGCGCACGCGGTCGCCCACGCCCGGATGGCGGCGCAGCTTCAGCGTGAGGAATTGCGCGAGCGACAGTTCTGCCGCCGCCGTGGGCAAGGGCAGGTCGTACTGGTCGGCCACGGCTGCCATCGACGCGTCGCCCTGCAGCACGAAGACCCCGTAGAAATGGCGGCGCTCGAGGTGGGGCGGGGCGACCGGCGCGACCAGCAGTTCGCTCAGCGTCTCGCAGTCGGTGCTCGGCGCGAGCAGGTAGAGCGTGTCGCCGGGAAGCAGCCTGCCTGCGATCTCGGGCGTCAGCGTCTCGGTTCCGCGAACGACCACGACCGGGCGTGCGGCGCCGGGAAGCCACAGGGCATTGGCAGGCTGGCCGATCAGTGTGGAATTGGGCGGCAGCTTGAAGCCGAGGAAAGCGTGCCCGTTCTCTGCGCTTGCTTCCAGGTCGTGTCGCTCGTTCGGCTCGGGCGCGGGCGGCACCTCGAGCTGCAGCAGGCGCGCGAACAAGGGGATCGTCCAGCCCTGCACGGTCAGCGAGATCAGCACCACGAAGAATGCGACATCGAGAATCAGCGGCGCCTCGGGGATTCCGGCGAGCAGCGGGAACAAGGCAAGAACGATGGGCACCGCGCCGCGCAGGCCGACCCAGGCGATGAAAAGCTGCTCGCGCCAGGAAAAACGGAAGGGCAGCAGGCAAAGCCCGACCGCCACCGGTCGTGCGACCAGCATCAGCACCAGGGCGATCGCCAGCCCCGCCGCGGCGTTCGCGACGAGCTCGTGCGGCGACGCCAGCAGACCGAGCATCAGGAACATTCCGATCTGCGCGAGCCATGCCAGGCCATCGTGCACCTGCAGGATGTTGCTCGCCTCGCGCGGATTGCGATTGCTGACGACGACGCCGCACAAATAGATCGCGAGAAAGCCGCTTCCGCCGAGCACCGTCGTGAGACTGTAGAACAGCAGCCCACCGGCCAGAATCATCATCGGATACATGCCGCGTTCGAGCCGCAGCCGGTTGGTCAACCAGACGAGCAACGCACCGCCGCCGAGCCCGGCAATCAGGCCGAGGCCCATCTGCTGAATCAGCAGCGCGAGTGTTTCCCAGCCCGGCGTCGAGCGTCCCGCCGTGATCAATGCGATGAAAGCCAGCGTGAGCAGGGCCGCCATCGGATCGTTGCTGCCGGACTCGATTTCGAGCGTCGCGGCCAGGCGTTCCTTGAGCGTGAGGCCCTTGGCGCGCAACAGCGCGAACACCGCGGCGGCATCGGTCGATCCGACCACCGCGCCGACGAGCATGCCTTGCAGATAGCTGAAGTCGAGCACCCAGGCGGCGAAGAACCCCGTGACCACGCAGGTGATCACGACGCCGAGGGTCGCGAGCGTCGCGGCCGGGCGCAGGCTGCCCCGGAAACTTTCCGCCCGCGTATTGAGTCCGCCGTCGAGCAGGATGACGGCAAGCGCGACGCTGCCGGCCATGTAGGCGAAGCCGCTGTGGTTGAAAACGATGCCGCCCGGGCCGTCCTCGCCGGCGAGCATGCCGACGGCAAGGAACACCAGCAGCAGCGGCATGCCGATGCGGTAGGAGAGTGCGCTCGCGAGCACGGCCACGAGCAGCAGGATCGCGCCCGCGAGCACGAGTTGGTTGATGAGTTCCATAGAGGGCGCCTTCAGGCCCGGCGCCGCCGCGCCGCGCATACCGTGCGTTGGGTCGCGGCGCACGGAAACCGAGGTGTCATCATAGTTGTCGGCATCCGTCCCTGCGGCCGCACCTGCGGAGTGCGCCAATCTGTATGATCGGGCGGCCGATGTTTTTTGGCCGGTCCAAACCTGACGGCGGTCCCGTCGTCCTCGCCTTCAGCGTGTGATGTGGAGAAAAGCCCATGCAGGACATCGCCGTCGTCTGGCTTTCGCTCCTTGCCAGCCTTGTCGTGATCGGCTTGGCCGGCGCGCGGCTTTCGCGCTATGGCGACGTCATCGCCGACAAGACCGGAATGAGTCGCGGCTGGATCGGACTGGTACTCCTGGCGACGGTGACTTCGCTGCCGGAAATGGTGACCGGACTGTCGGCCGTGACGCTAGCCAGGGCGCCGGATATCGCGCTCGGCGACCTCCTTGGAAGCTGCGTCTTCAACCTGCTGATCATCGTCGTGCTCGACGTCCTGCACCGCAGGGGATCGATCTATACCCGGGCGCGCCAAGGCAACATCGTTGCGGCGGGCTATGGCCTGGTCCTGGTCGGCTTTGTCGGGCTCAATCTGCTGCTGTATCAAGGCGCGGCGGCCCCGGCCGTCGCCCATGTCGGTCTCTATACGCCGGTCATTCTGCTGCTCTATCTGCTGGCGATGCGCTCGCTATACCGTTACGAGCAGGCCCAGCGCAGCGAATACGTCGACGACCGTGCCGACCTCTACCCGAACACGACGCTGAAGCGGGCCGTGCAGGGCTACGTATTGGCGTCCGTAGCGGTGGTCGCCGCCGGGATATGGCTGCCTTTCATCGCCAAGGACCTGGCGGCGGTAATGGGCTGGCAGCAGGGCTTTGTCGCGACGCTCTTCGTCGCCGCAATCACATCGGCGCCCGAGCTCGCCGTAACGGTCGGCGCGCTGCGGCTGGGGGCGCTGGATCTCGCGATCGGCAACCTGTTCGGCAGCAACCTGTTCAACATCGCCCTCGTCGCGTTCGACGATCTGGCCTACCTGCCCGGTCCGCTGTTGGCCGACGTCTCGATCTCGCACACCGCCTCGGCCCTGTCGGCAATGATGATGAGCGGACTCGCCATCGTCGGCCTGGTATTGAGACCCGCGTCGCGGGTGCTGCGCACCGTGAGCTGGATCAGCCTGCTGCTGCTCGCCGTCTACCTCCTGAACAGCCTCTTCCTCTACCTCTATGGACATTGACTCCGACACTCCCCGGCAGGCGTGGCATCGCCTCGACACCGAGGCGACGGCCGCGCAGCTCGACAGCGACCTGACCCGGGGGCTCGCGGCGCAGGTGGCCGCCGAGCGCCTCGCGCTGCATGGGTCCAACGAGCTTCGGGAGAGCGGGCGGCGCGGGGCTCTGGCGATGTTCGCCTCGCAGTTCACCGATTTCATGATCCTGGTGCTGATCGCCGCCGCAGTGATCGCGGGAATCGTCGGCGAGCCGGAAGACACGATCGCGATCGTCGTCATCGTATTCCTCAACGGCCTCATCGGCTTCGTCCAGGAGTACCGTGCCGAGCGCGCGATGTCGGCGTTGAAGAAGATGAGCAGCCCGCGGGCGCGCGTGATCCGCGACGGCCAGCCTGCATCGGTCGACGCGCGCGACCTCGTCCCGGGCGACCTGGTCGAGCTCGAAGCCGGCAACATCGTCCCGGCCGACCTGCGCCTGACCGAGCTTTCCGCGTTCAAGGTCGACGAGTCCGCCCTGACCGGCGAATCTCAGGCCGTCGAAAAGCAGCTCGCTGAACTGGGCGAAGCCGAGCTGCCGCTCGGCGACCGGATCAATCTTGCGTACAAGGGCACGCTCGCGACCTACGGGCGCGCGCGCGGCATTGTCGTCGCGACGGGCATGCAGACCGAATTGGGCAAAATCGCGACGCTGCTGTCGGGCGAGTCCGGCAAGACGCCTCTGCAAAAGCGCCTGGCGCGTTTCGGCCAGCATCTGGCCCTGGTCGTGCTCGCGATCTGCGCGATTATTTTCGTCGCCGGCTGGCTGCGCGGCGAGCCGCCGCTGACGATGTTG
>CBJMYK010000123.1:0-5382 GCA_966433795.1 uncultured Thiobacillus sp.
CCCAGTTGGCGAATGAAATCGGCGCCAGCCTGGGCCTGCACCCGCGACAACTCGACGCCGACGCAGCGCGCCTCGGGCCAGCGCCATGCGAGCGGAATCAGATTGCCGCCGCTGGCACAGCCCAGTTCGAGGATGCGCGCGCGTGCGGGGTCGGGCGCGTCGAAGCCGTGGAGTCTTGCGATGGCGGCGAGAAAATCCGGCTGGGTTTCGGGCAGCGGCAGACTGTCGTAAGGCAGTTCGTCGTAGCTCTGCAGCGTATCCATCGCCCGATTGTAGCGCCGCGCTGGGGCGGCTCGATCAGTGCCCGCGCGAGCCCGGTTTCGCCGAGAACAGAGCCGCCTGCGGCCGCGGCTTGCGCGGCTGCGCCGGCGAACCCGGCGCGGCGGCGCGACCGCCTGCGGGCTTGGCCGAAGCCGCGGCCGATCTGCCCTGCGTTGCGCGCGCGGACGCGTTGCGTCCGCTCGGTTGCCCGCCTCGTGTGCCCTGCCCTTGGCTCTGGCGCTGGCCCGCGTTCTGCCCCGCGCGTTGGCCGCCGCGTCCTTGCGGCGCGCGCGGCGGGCGTTCGTCGGACATCAGGTCGGCCTTGGCCGGCGGGACGAAGCCCGGCTCGATCTCGACGCGAACGATCGCGCGCTTGATGAGCTTCTCGATGTCGCGCAAATAGCTCAATTCCTCGTCGTCGACGAGCGAGAGCGCCGAGCCGGTCGCTCCGGCCCGGCCGGTGCGACCAATCCGGTGAACATAGTCCTCGGGGACGTTGGGCAGCTCGAAGTTCACGACCTGCGGCAGTTGGTCGATGTCGATGCCGCGCGCGGCGATGTCGGTCGCGACCAGCACACGTACGCCGCCGTCCTTGAAGCTCGCGAGCGCCTTGGTACGCGCCGCCTGGCTCTTGTTGCCGTGTATGGCGGCGGCGGTGATGCCGTCCTTGTTGAGCTTCTCCGCGAGCTTGTTGGCACCGTGTTTGGTGCGCGTGAAGACCAGCACCTGCTGCCAGTCATGATGCTTGATCAAGTGCGCCAGGAGGTCACGCTTGTGCGCCTGCGGCACGCGATGCATCGACTGCTCGACGACCTCGACCGTGGTGTTGCGGCGCGCGACTTCGACGCTCTTCGGATTGTGCAGCAGCCCGTTGGCCAGGGTGCGTATCTCATCGGAGAAGGTTGCCGAGAACAGCAGGTTCTGGCGCTGCTTCGGCAGCACGGCGAGCACCTTCTTGATGTCGCGGATGAAGCCCATGTCGAGCATGCGGTCGGCTTCGTCGAGCACGAGGATTTCGACACCCGACAGATCCACGGTCTTTTGCGCCATGTGATCGAGCAGGCGGCCGGGGGTCGCGACCAGGATGTCGACGCGCGACTTCAGCGCCTTGAACTGCGGATTGATGTTGACCCCGCCGAACATGACCATCGAAGTGAGCGACAGATATTTGCCGTAGGTTTTGACCGATTCTTCGACCTGTGCCGCGAGTTCGCGGGTCGGCACCAGGATCAGGCAGCGCGGGCGGCCGGGCTTCGTTGCCTGTGCAGCGCGCGTCGACAGGTGATGGAGGATCGGCAGCGTGAAGCCGGCGGTCTTGCCCGTTCCGGTTTGCGCTGCGGCGAGCAGGTCGCCGCCCGCGAGCACCTGTGGAATCGCCTGCGCCTGGATCGGCGTGGGCGTGGTGTAGCCGGCGTCGGCAATCGCACGCAGGATGGGTTCGGCCAGCGCCAGGCTGGCAAAGGTGGTTTCAACGGTCATGTAGGTTTCCTGCGACGGCCTGTCACGTTCACAGTGACACCAATCGAGGCAGACGAATAGGGGATCGTGAGATCGGGGTAAGAGAACCGCGCACCGATTGGCTGGGTGCGGGAGGCCGCACTATACCGACTATGGCTTCGAGCGGCAACGCCCGGCGGCGACGCGGACAACGCGGGCTCCCTCGCCACCTCGATATCGCGCGCGAATCGGCGACATCAACAGCGCGCTTCTCCGACGACTTGGAACGAGGTCTTTCGTCCGAGCGGCGGATTCACGGCGATGTCGGAGCCGACGACCGTCGCCGTGCGCCGCGGGTGCCCGGCCTTTGGCCGGTTCGCCCCGCCTGAACGGATAGCGCGGCTAGAAAAACAAAAAGCCTGCATGCGCAGGCCTTTTCGTGTGTCCGGGTGGTGGGCAGTACAGGGTTTGAACCTGTGACCCCCGCCGTGTGAAGGCGATGCTCTACCGCTGAGCTAACTGCCCCGAAGCGGCGCGAATTAAACCACATCCGGGCGGCGACGGTCAATTTCGCGCGATCCCTATCCGTTAAAATGCCCCTTTTTTCCGCCTGGCTTCGCAATGATCCGCACCCGTTTCGCCCCCTCCCCCACCGGCTACCTGCACATCGGCGGCGCACGCACCGCGCTCTTTTCCTGGGCCTTCGCGCGCCATCACGGCGGCCAGTTCATCCTGCGGATCGAAGACACCGACATCGCCCGCTCGACTCCCGAAGCGGTGCAGGCGATTCTGGACGGCATGACGTGGCTCGATCTCAATCACGACGAAGGCCCGTTCTATCAGACGCAGCGCCTGTATCGCTACAAGGAAGTGATCGAGCAGATGCTCGACCAGGGCCACGCGTACTACTGCTATTGCAGCCCGGAAGAACTCGACGCCATGCGCGAGACGCAACGCGCGCGCGGAGAAAAACCGCGCTATGACGGGCGTTGGCGCCCCGAACCCGGCAAGACTCTGCCGGTGCCACCCTCCGGCGTTCAGCCGGTGGTGCGCTTTCGCAACCCCGTCGACGGAATCGTCGCGTGGAAGGATCTGGTGAAGGGCACGATCGAGTTCGCCAACGCAGAGCTCGACGACCTCATCATCGCGCGCGCCGACGGCACGCCGACCTACAATTTCTGCGTCGTCGTCGACGACTGGGACATGCGGATCACCCATGTCATCCGCGGCGACGATCACGTCAACAACACGCCGCGCCAGATCAATATCCTGAGAGCGCTCGGGGCGACAGTGCCGGAGTACGCCCACCTGTCGATGATCCTCGGGGACGACGGCACCAAGCTCTCCAAGCGCCACGGTGCCGTCTCGGTCATGCAGTACGCCGAAGAAGGCTATTTGCCGGAAGCGGTCATCAACTACCTGGCCCGGCTCGGCTGGTCACACGGCGACGCCGAACTATTCAGCCGTGAGCAGTTCGTCGCCTGGTTCGACCTCGACCACATCACGCCCTCGGCCGCGCAGTTCAACACCGAAAAGCTGCGCTGGCTCAACCAGCAATACATCAAGGCAACCGACGACGCGCGCTTGGCCGAACTCGTCCGACCCTTCCTGCTGCGCAACGGTGGGACGCTCGATGGCGGCCCCGATCTCAGCGCCGTATGCGCGTTGGTCAAGGAACGGGCGGCAACGATCGAAGAACTCGCCGACGCTGCGACGCTGTTCTACCGCGTCCTCCATCCCACGCCCGAGTTGCTCGCGCAGCACCTCACGTCCGAGGTGCGGCCCGCGCTCGCCGATCTCGTCGTCCGCCTCGAAGCACTCGCCTGGGAACGGAGCACCATCAGCGCCGCGTTCAAGGAGACACTCGCCGCACACGGCCTCAAGATGCCCAAACTCGCGATGCCCGTGCGCGTGCTCGTGACCGGCGAGCCGCAGACGCCAGCAATCGACGCCACGCTCGAATTGATCGGACGCGAGAAGGTTCTCGATCGCCTCAAAGCGGCACTCTAGCCCGCCACAAGCGCAAACGAATCCGCTATAATGCGCGCTGTTTTTCGCCGGCGTAGCTCAGTTGGTAGAGCAGCGCATTCGTAATGCGAAGGTCGTCAGTTCGATTCCGATCGCCGGCACCAGTCGAAAAAAAACGCCGCTCACTGAGCGGCGTTTTTCTTTTCCTGCGGCGGCCCTTGTCGATCGTGTTCCGCACTCGGACCCACCAGAAGAACGTCGCACGACGCGGCGAGCGCGACATCGCGGCTGACGCTGCCGAGCAGCCAGTCGTGCAGACCGCCGCTCTCACCGTGACGGCCGAGGACGACGAGGTCGACGTGGCGGTCGTCGACATACTGGCAGAGCGCCGCGGGCGGGAAGCCCGATTCAACCCGGCGTACGACCGACGCGCCGTTTTCGATCGGTGTGAGCAATGCGTCGAGCTGGCGCTCCGCCTCGCCGCGAAGGCGCGCGAGCCAGTCTGCGATATCGACCTGGTCGTAGCGCGCTCTGCGCAACCGGTACTCGACCTCGCTCCCTTGCACATGCAGCGCTTCGACCTCCGCACCGCTCGCAAGTCCGAGCGCGTAGGCCACCACCTCGGCCGACAGGGGCGAGAAGTCGACCGCGGCGAGCACCTTGGCATAGGGCTCGGTCGCGGGCTTGCGGACGATCAGCACCGGCCGGTGGATGACGCGCATCAGACGCGCCGCGGTCGAGCCGAGGAACAAGTCCATGAGCGTGTTTTCGCCGCGCGCCCCGATCACGACGAGGTCGGCGGACACATCGTCCGCGTAGGCGCCGATTTCGGTGTGGGCGCGACCTAGCCGGGTAGCGGTCTCGACGCGGATCCCGAAGGCGTCGGTGAGGCTCGACGCGATGGTCTGCAGCCGCGTACGCTCTGTGTCCTGCAAATCCTCGTCGTGTCGGTTGAACTCCTCCTGCGCGAGCGTGAGGCTCGGGTAGAGTTCGAGCGGCCGCACGACATGCAGCAAGTGCAAGGTGCTGCCATGCTGCTTCGCGACGAAGGCCGCGCGCTGCACCACGCGCTCCGAGAAGGCCGAGAAATCCGTGGCGACGACGATCGACCGCAAGCTGGGCATGGCGCCCTCCGTAGCAGTTGCTTTCCTACATCATAGGTCCCCGGTACGGATTCGAACACCGCGTGCCGCGCTTGCTCACGCGAGTTCGCTCTCGCGCGCAGCGGCCATCCTGCGTGCCGGCAAGCAACTGGCGCCGCCGCAGCAGTTATCGGTGAGATAAGCGAGTAACGCATCCATGGTTTCGTAGCGCGCACGATAGATGACGAAGCGGCCGTCCGGCTGCGACGCGGCGAGACCGGCGTGGCTCAACTCCTTCAAATGGAAGGACAGCGAGGACGGTGCGATTCCTGTCAGTTCGCTCACGCGCCCCGCCGACAGGCCCTCGCGCCCCGCCTGGACCAGCGTCCGGAAAATGGCCAGGCGCGAGCCCTGGGCGAGCGCAGACAAGGCCGTGACGGCGTCTTTCGTTTCCATGTTTTGATAGCGATCAAATCGTTGAAGACAAGACAATCCCGAGCGCGCGCTCGGGTCTATCCCTCGCACGGTTCGCCGGGGCGCTGTGGGCCGTCGCCGCGGCCGTGCAAGAAAGGAGTCTGCCGCGCGGAGAAAGAACCGTCTGTCGGCTTCGACTAATGCGCGTGTCAGACAGCCG
>CBJMYK010000124.1:0-5344 GCA_966433795.1 uncultured Thiobacillus sp.
GATCACGCCAAGAACATGTCCGAGTATGTGGTCTACATGGTCAAGGGCAAGGACGTGCGTCACACTTCGCTCGAAGAAATCGAAAAAGAAGTGCTGTAGCCTCGTTCGGCAACGAAAAAAGGGCTCCCCATGGGGAGCCCTTTTTTTCGCCTGAGTGCGTCAGCGGGTCGGCGGCACGTAGCCCGCGGCCGCGTCGACACTGCCGCCGCCGAAAAAGTAGCGCTCCATCTGTTCCATCAGGTAGCTCCGCGCCTGGGGGTCGGCGAGGTTGAGGCGGTTTTCGTTGATCAGCATGGTCTGGTGGCGCTGCCATCCGGCCCAGGCTTCCTTCGACACATTCTCGAAAATCTTCTTGCCGAGATCGCCCGGGACCGGCTGAAAGGCGAGGCCTTCCGCTTCGCGCCCGAGCTTCACACAATTCACCATCCGCGTCATTTCCCTGCTCCTTCCGTATTCAGTCGTTCGATTTTAACCCAAGCTGCTTCTCGATTCGGCGCACGAAAACGCCCATTTCCTTGGCCGCTTGTTTATCCCCACGCGCCTCGGCCACCGCGATTCCTTGGCGATAGGCCGCAACGGCCTCGTCCCAGGCCTCGGCTTCGGCGAGGGCGCGGCCGAGCAGTTTCCACGCAGCGGAATACTTCGGGTCCTGCTCGACCGCACGCTGCAGATGCTCGGCTGCTCGTCGCGGGTCGCCTTGTTTAAGATACTCGTTGCCGAGCGAAAAGCGCAGCAGCGCGCCGTCGCGGCCGAGCGCAAGCATCGATTCGAAATTGTCGATCGCAGACATTCACTTCCTCCAGAAAACCGGCGTGAGCACGACCAATAGCGTGAAAAATTCCAGGCGTCCCAACAACATCGCGAAGCTGCACACCCAGGTCTGGAAGTCGTTGAGCACCGCGTAAGTGCTCGCCGGTCCGACCTGACCGAGCCCCGGCCCGGTATTGTTGACCATCGCGACGACGGCGGTAAAGGCGGTAAAGACATCGAGCCCCGACGCCGAAAGGATGAAGGAGAGAATGACGACCGAGGCCACGTAGATGAACAGGAAGGCCAGCACGGCGTAGATGATCTTGTTCGGCACCGGTTGCCGGCCGACCTTAGTATGGATCTCGGCGTTCGGATGAACGAGCTTGATCATCTCGCGGTAGACCTGCTTGTACAGCAGCACGGCCCGCAGCATCTTGATTCCGCCTCCGGTCGAGCCCGAGCTCGCGATGAAGCTGGACAGGAACAGCATCCACAACGGCGCGAAATAAGGCCACACGTTGTAGTCGGTGTTTGAAAACCCAAGCGTCGTCGCCACCGAGACCGTATTGAACGCGGCGTAGCGCAGCGCCTCAGGCCAGTCCAGATAAAAGCCCTTGGCCCATAGAAACCACGTCAGGCCGACGATGCTTGCGGCCAGCACCGCGAAGTACCAGCGGATTTCCGAATCCGCCCGATAGGTCAGCAGACTGCGCGTGCGGACCGCCATGAAATGGGTCGAAAAGCTGATGCCCGCGATCAAGGCGAAAACCATGACGATGATCTCGAGCAGCACCGAATCGAAAAAGGCCATGCTCGCGTCGTGCGAGGACAGGCCGCCCAGCCCCATCACGCTGAAGCCGTGGACGATCGCGTCGACCCAACTCATGCCGCCGAGCCATAGCGCACCCATGCAGACCAGCGTGATCGCCGCGTAGACCTGCCACAGCCCTTTGGCAGTCTCGGCCATGCGCGGCGTCAGCTTGCTGTCCTTCATCGGTGTCGGCGTCTCGGCCTTGAACAACTGACGTCCGCCGACGCCGAGCATAGGCAGGACCGCGACGACGAGGACGATCACGCCCATGCCACCGATCCAGTGCATTTCCGTGCGCCAGATGTTGATCGAGGGCGGCAGGCTGTCGAGGCCCGACAACACGGTCGCACCGGTCGCCGTCAGTCCCGAGACGGCCTCGAAATAGGCATCGGTGAAGCTCAACTCCGGCATGTATACCATCAGCGGAACCGTCGAATACAGCGGCAGCACGGTCCAGATCAGGACCACGAGCAAAAACCCGTCGCGCGTCTGCAGCTCGCGCTTGCCGCGATGCGACAGCACCCACAGCAACAGACCGGAGACAAAGGTCACGACGATGGCCTCGTCGTAGGCCTGCTGCGCGCCATCGCCCAGCGCCATCGAGATGCCGAGCGGAAACCCGAAGGCCAACGCGAAAAGCATCAACACCTTGGACAGGATGTGGACTACCGGCAGGATTTGCGACATCTGCTTGGGGGAATCGTCAAAATCGGCATGGCGCGATGTTACCAGCGCCGCAGCCCGGCTTCAGAAAGCCCGCCTTATGCGCCCGGTCGTCGCGCTAGAAAAATCCGAATCCGACCTGGAACAGCTTTTCGACCTTAGGGATGATGCGCTTGTTGAGCGCAAAGACGATGAGGTGGTCTTCCGCCTCGATGAGGGTGTCGTGGTGCGCGATGACGACCTCGTCGCCGCGGATGATCGCGGCGATCGCCGAGCCTTCGGGCAGCGCGACGTCGCCGATGCGGCGGCCGACGACTTTCGAGGTCTTGAGGTCGCCGTGGACGACGATCTCGAGCACTTCGGCGGCGCCGCGCCGCAAGCTGTGCACGGCCGCCATGTCGCCGCGGCGGATCTTCGAGAGCAGGGGGCTGACCGTGGCCTGAGCGGGCGAAATGGCGATGTCGATCTCGCCGCCTTGCACGAGGTTGACGTAGGCCGAGCGATTGATCAGGGCGATGACGCGTTGCGCGCCCATGCGTTTGGCAAGCAGCGCCGACATGATGTTGTCCTCGTCGTCGTTGGTCAGCGCGCAGAAGACGTCGATCGACTCGATGTTCTCCTGTTCGAGCAGCTCCTCGTCGGTCGCGTCGCCCTGCAGCACGAGCGTGTGGTGCAGCTGCTCCGCCAGCGCGTTGCTCACGATCTTGTTGTGGTCGATGACCTTGACGTCGTAGTCGCGCTCGATGCGCGCCGCGAGCCGGCGTCCGATGTTGCCGCCGCCCGCGATCATGACGCGCTTGACCGGGCGCTCCATGCGCCGCAGTTCACGCATCACCGCGGGGATGTCCTGCTTGCGCGCGAGGAAGAACACCTCATCGCCCGGCTCGATGACCGTGATGCCCTTGGGGACGATGCCGCGGTCGCGACGATAGATCGCGGGAATGCGGCAATCGACGGTCGGCATGTGGCGCTTGATGTCCTGCAACTCGTGCCCGACCAGCGGGCCGCCGTGGTAAGCGCGCACCGCCACGAGCCGTATCTTTCCCTCGGCGAAATCGAGCACCTGGAGCGCCTCGGGGTGTTCGATCAGGCGGCGCAAGGTGTCGGTCACTTCCTGCTCTGGGCTGATCAAGTCGTCGACGCCGAAGTGCTCGGCCAGAAAGCCCGCGTCGAGCGCGAGAAAATCGTTGGAGCGGATGCGCGCGATCCGTGTCGGCACGTTGAACAGGGTCGCGGCGAGCCGGCAGGCGACGAGGTTGGTCTCGTCGCTTTGCGTCACCGCGACCAGCATGTCGGCGTCGTCGGCGCCGGCCTTTTTGAGGGTCGAAGGGTGCGCGGCGTGACCGAGCACCGTGCGCAGATCGAGGCGGTCCTGGAGCAGCGCCAGGCGCGCGCCGTCGAGGTCGACGACCGTGATGTCGTTGTTTTCGGCGACGAGGCTGTCTGCGAGATTGGCGCCGACCTGGCCGGCGCCGAGGATGATGATTTTCATGCGCGCCTACCCGCGGTCACAGGTCTTCATCGAGGCGGCGGCCGTGGCGGATGTTGAGCTGCTTGAGTTTGCGGTAGAGGTGGGTGCGCTCGAGGCCGGATTTATCGGCGACGCGCGTCATGCTGCCGCCTTCCTTCTGGATCAGGTGCTCGAAATACATGCGCTCGAACGCGTCGCGCGCTTCGCGCAGCGGAATGTCGAGCGGGATGCCGTGCGCGACGGCCGGGGCCGCGTGCTTCATCGGCGCGAGCACACGGTTGACGTCGACGGCGTCGATCTCGCTCGCCAGCGCCGTGACGGCGAGCGTGCGCACCGCGTTGTTGAGCTGCGGCAGATTGCCCGGCCAGTCGAAGTTGCGCAGTTGGTTGAGCGCGGGCGTCGTCAGACGACGCACCGGACAGACGCCTGTCTCGACCAGCTGCGCGAGCATGAAATTCGCAATGTCGGGAATGTCCTCGCGATGCTCGCGCAGCGGCGGCACCTGGATCGCGAGGCTGGACAGGCGGTAGAAGAGCCGGCTTTCGAATTCGCCCGCGGCGACCATCGCGTCGAGGCTGCGACTGCTCGCGCAGACGAGACGCGCGCCGCTGCCTTCGATGCGATCGAGCAGCAGCCCGAGGCCTTTTTGTTCGAGGCGTCCGAGCTCGCACACTTCCGGCAGATACAGGGTGCCGTTGCCGAGCGCTTCGACGAAACTCAGCGGGTCCGACACGAGTCGCGCGCGATCCTTGATTTCGATCCACGGGCTCGCGGGCTGATGCAGAAAGTGGGCGCAGATCTCGAACCCGCTACCGGCCTCGCCGAGCAACAGGACCGGCGCGGTGTTGCCGGCGATCTGCGACAGGCGTTTTTTTAGTTCTGCAATCAATGCGCTACGGCCGAGCGCGGACAGATCCATGCTCGGGGCGCGCCGCGGCAGGGCCACGCCGCGCTTGATGGCCTTGTTGACGGTATCAATGAGCTTGGCAAGCGCCACCGGCTTCTCGAGGAAGTCGGCGGCGCCGAGCCGCGTCGCCTCGACGGCGGTATCGATCGTGCCGTGACCCGACATCATCACGACCGGCATCGTCAACTGTCCACCGCCCGCCCACTCCTTCAGCAGGGTCACGCCGTCGGTGTCCGGCATCCAGATGTCGAGCAGCACGAGATCCGGGCGCCGCTGCGAGCGAAACGCGCGCGCCGCCTCGGCGTTTTCCGCGAGGTGGACGTCGTAGCCCTCGTCGGTGAGGATCTCGGACAACAACTCACGTATACCCACTTCGTCGTCGACGACGAGAATATGCCCGCTCACGTGTTCTCTCCGGCAGCTGCGTAGACGGGCAGCGTGATGCGCACCGCCGCCCCGCCCGTTTTGAGGTTCTCGATTTTTATCTTGCCGTGGTGCTCTTCCACGATTTTCTTGACGATGGCGAGACCGAGGCCGGTCCCCTTGGCCTTGGTGGTTGCGTAGGGCTCGAACAGCCGCGTCATCAGGTGCTCCGGGAAACCGGCTCCATTGTCTGTTACGGTCAAACTCACAGCGTGATTCTTCAGATGCGTCTCGACTTCGACACGCGGCGACGCATGCCCGGCCAGCGCATCCTGCGCATTTTGCATCAGATTATGTATCACCTGGCGCAATAATGTGG
>CBJMYK010000125.1:0-5305 GCA_966433795.1 uncultured Thiobacillus sp.
GCCGCTGACCGTGACCGTGACCAGCAGCGTTTCTCCGGCCGGGATGCCGTGGAACGCGCCGGCCGGCTGCACCGCGACGCGCGCGCTGTAGGCGTCGAGGCCCGCGACGGAATTGCCTGCCAGATCGGTAATGCCGGTCATGGCAAAGCCGTCGTAGTCGTTGACGTTGTCGAAAGGCGTGAGGTTGGCATAGCGCGTTTCGCTGGCGTTTTCCCGCCCCGGGCCTTCGGGCGTCGTCGCGCACCCCGAGGCATCGGCCGCGGTCTCCACGTTCGCGTCGTCCGGATCGCAATAGGTGTAGGGCTTGGCGAGCACTTCCTCGAGCAGCGATTCGGCGATCGCGAGCGCCTGCTTGCGCACCATCGGGTCGCCGCTCGTGCGCACGTTGAGGCCATAGAGCGCGAGCACGCCGCTCACCGCGATGCCGACGACGACGATGAACACCAGGAGCTCGATCAGGCTGACGCCGCGCGCCTTATTCATGGACGTAGCCGGTTTCGCGTTCGACGCGGATCGGATACGTCGCCGCGCCGACGACCTGCAGGACGAGCTGCGCCGTTATGTCCGGGCTGCCGCTCGCGGCAAAGCGGAGCGTCGTCGCCGGCGCGATCGCCACGCCATTGGGCGCCGTGATCGTGTAGGGCTTCTCTCCCCCCGGACCGGGTGCCTGGCTCGCCGCCGGACACGGTGTGGCCGCGACGTAGCACAGGGTCGCGTCGGGCGCCGTGATCTGGACGAACACCGCGCGCCGCTGCGCGACCGCGAGCTTCTGCGCGAAGCGCAGGGTCGCGGCGAGCTCGTCGGCGAAGCCTCGGGTATCGAAGCCGTTGTTGCCGACGAGGCGCGGCATCGCCACCGCCGCGATGATGCCGGCGATGACCATGACCAGAACGAGTTCTACGAGGGTGAAGCCGCGTTCAGGTGAGGCACGCGCTTCCACCTCTTCGCCTTGCCACAATTATTCTGTTCAGCAACCGGCGGTATTGGCTGCGACAATTGCACCCACAGTGGCTGCGCCGCCCGTAGCTGTCGTAGACGGCCGGTAGGTGAACGCACAGGTAGCCGGATCGACGCCTCCATTCACGCGAATGGTGATGGTGTCGGCAATCGCATTACCGCCGCCGGTTGTGGAATAGCCCTCAGCCGTAAGCGCGGCAGCGGTGGCCGGGAAAACGGACGTCAGCCCAGCCGCATCAATGATGCCAGGAAGGTCAGCGGTAGGGTATCCGTTGATTACGGTGACCAACCCATTCTCGGTACAAACGTTGCCGGCTGCGGTAAGTGAGTTGGTCGCCAGAGTGGCAGTCCCCGCACATCCGATCGTGTCTGCATTGCCGGCACGCACGAGGATCGTGCCATGAATCATGCCGACGGCACCTTGCACCGCCCCACGTGCCGCGTTCAGCTTGGCGATCCGCGCGTCGCGCTGGATGTTTGAAAATCGCGGCAGCGCCACCGCCGCCAGAATGCCGAGAATGACGATGACGACGATCAGTTCGATCATGGTGAAACCGTGCTGCCTGGACTGCATGCCCTTTTGGGTAATCATTATGTTCTCCACAGGTTTGGACGAGGTTCACTGCCTGCACGTCGATGCGGCAGCGGTGCAACTATTTCGGCGTTGGCGCGCCGGACTTGAACGAAAAACGCGAAATCACGGCAAAAAGCTCACTTGATCGCGACGCTCGCGAGGTCCCACATCGGCAGGAAAACGCCGAGCGCGAGCACGAGCACGATGCCGCCCATGGCCGCGATGATGATCGGCTCGATGCGCGCAGACAGGGTCTTGATCTCGTAGTCGACCTCGCGCTCGTACATGTCGGCGACTTCCTGCATGAGTTCGTCGATGCTACCGGTCTCCTCTCCGACCGCGATCATCTGCAGCACGACCGCGTTGAAGACGCCGGCGTTCTGGGCCGTGCGCAGGATCGATTCGCCGCGCTCGATGCCGTTGCGCATTTGTTCGACGCGCGAGGCGATCCAGGCGTTGTCGGTCACTTCGGCGACGACCGAGAGCGCCTGCGCGGCCGGGATGCCGCTCTTCATCGACAAGGCGAGCGTGCGCGCGAAGCGCCCGAGCGTGCTGCGCAGCACGATCGAGCCGGTCAACGGCAGGCTCAGCTTGAAGCGGTCCCAGATCAGGCGGCCGTCGGGCGACGCGCGCCAGAGGCTGAAGCCCGCCCCGGCCAGCACCGCACCCGCGAGCAGATACCAGCCGTAAGACAGCGTTACGCGCGAGGTTTCGATCAGGACGCGCGTCATGAGCGGCAGCTCGGCGCCGAATCCGGCGTAGACCTTGGCGAAGGCCGGAATCACGAAGACGTTGATGACGGCGACCGCGACGACCATGGCGATGAGCACGAAGCTCGGGTAGCGCAACGCCTCCTTGATGCGGGCACGCGTTTCGCGCTCGAATTCGAGGTGCTCGAACATGCGCAGGAAGATTTCGTCCAACCGCCCGGTCGCCTCGCCGACCCGCACCATCGCGACGTAGAAAGGCGAGAACACGCGCGGGTGCTGGCGCATCGCGCTCGAGAGATCGCGCCCCGCTTCGAGCGACTCCTTGAGCGAGGCGATCACACGCGCAAACGCGAGGTTGGCGGTCGATTCGATGAGACCGGCGAGCGAACGCAGAATCGGCACGCCGGCACGCATCAGGGTATAGAGCTGGCGCGAAAACAGCTGCACGTCGATCGGCCTGACGCGTGGGGCGAAGAGGCTCGGCGCGGCGGCGCCGGCGCCGCGACGCTCGGACTGGCCGGTTTCGCGGATCATGACCGGCGTAATGCCGCTTTTCAGGAGGCTCGCTGCGCATTCGGTTGCGCTCTCGGTCTCGAGGATGCCCTGGGCCTTCTCGCCGCCCTGGGTGCGCCCGGTATAGGCGAAGCGCATCAGTGCGCCTCGTCCTGTGCGCTGACCCGCATCGCTTCGGACAGCGAGGCGACGCCGCTGCGCGCGAGCGCGATCGCCTGGTCGCGCAGCGTGCGGCCGGCGAGTTCGGCGCGCGCCGCGAGAACGAATTCGGCTGGCGACTTGCGAGCGAGCGCGTCGGCGAGCGTCGCGTTGATTTCGAGCAGCTCGTGGATCGCCTGGCGTCCGGCGTGTCCGGTGCCGTGGCAACGCTCGCAGCCGCGTCCCGCGACGTAGGCGTCACCCTCGGCGTACGCCGCGCCCAGCCATACGCGTTCCTGCGGCGTCGGCGTATGCGGCGCCTTGCAGTGTTCGCAAACCTTGCGCAGCAGTCGCTGCGCAAGCACGCCCTGCACCGAGGTCGCGACCATGAATGAGGGCACGCCCATGTCGAGCAGACGCACCGGCGTCGACGCGGCGTCGTTGGTGTGAAGCGTCGAAAGCACGAGGTGGCCGGTCATCGCGGCGCGCAGCGCGATCTGCGCCGTCTCCGGGTCGCGCATCTCGCCGACCAGGATGACGTCGGGGTCCTGCCGCAGCATGGCGCGCAGCACCCGCGCGAAGCTGAGGTCGATCTTGTCGTTGGCCTGGACCTGATTCACGCCGGGCAGGCGGTATTCGACCGGGTCCTCGACCGTGATGATCTTGGTGCCCGGGTCGTTGAGCTCGCCGAGCGCGGCATAGAGCGTCGTCGTCTTTCCGCTCCCGGTCGGACCGGTGACGAGGACCAGGCCGTTGGGCCGGTGCAGGATCGCGCGGAAGCGTTCGAGCATCGCCGGCGGCATGCCCAGCGTGTCGAGCGTCGGCGCGTTGTCGCCCTGGCTCAGGAGGCGCATCACGACCGATTCGCCGTATTGCGTCGGCATCGTCGACAGGCGTACGTCGACCGTGCGGCCGCGTACCTTGACGGCAAAGCGGCCGTCCTGCGGCAGACGCTTCTCCGAGATATCGAGGCCGGACACGATCTTGAGGCGCAAGGCCAGCGCCGGTGCGATCTTGAGGTCGGCCTCGGTCTGTGGATGCAAGACGCCGTCGATGCGGAAACGGATCATGAGCTGCTTTTCCTGCGGCTCGATGTGTAGATCGGACGCGTTGACCTGGAGCGCATCCTCGAACAGCGTTTGCAGCAGCCGCACCACCGGGGCGTCGGCCTGGCCTTCGCCCAGCGCCTCGATGCCGATGATGCTGGCCTCGTTGTCGCCCATGTCGCGCGCCAGTTCCTCGGTCAGGCCGTGGATGTCGTCGGTGCGTCGGTACAGCCGGTCGATCGCCGACAACAGGTCGCCCTCGGCGACGACGGCGAGCTGGATGCCGTCCTGAATCAGGCGCGCGACCTCGTCGTAGGCGAAAAGGTCGGTCGGGTCGGCCATGCCGACGAAGATGTCGCCGTCGCGCCGCCCGAGCGGAATCGCTCGGAAGCGCCGCGCCTGGGTTTCCGCCAGCAATTGCAGGATCGACGGATCGGGGTTGAATTTTCTGAGGTCGACGAAGGGAATCGCGAGCTGGCGGGCGAGCGCCTGGGCGATGTCGTTCTCGCCCGCCAGACCGCTCTCGACGATGATGCGGCCGAGGCGTCGTCCGCTCTTCTTCTGCGCTGCCAGCGCGATTTCGAGGTCGGCAGCCGAAATGACCTTCTGTTCGACGAGCAGGTCGCCAAGGCGGATTTTCTGGCGCGCCGTGGGCGCTGCGACGGCCGGCGGGGCGGTCTCGGTCTGCATGCTTTCTTGTCTGCTCAGCTCTAGGGAATGAGCAGGTATCGGCTCTAAGGGGCGCCGCCTTGAGCCAGGCGGGCGACGCGTGCCTCCCAAGGCCAAAAAACGCCGCATGCACCGGCACCGCGGCGGCCGCCGCGGAGCTCGGCCCCGCTTTAGGTCACTTGCCCTGCTCGATCATCTCGCCCGCTGCGCTGCCGGGGCGCAGTCTGCCCTGGTAGATGAAACCCGAGCCGTAGCGGCGACGTCCGTCCGGCGTCGCGACGAGCTCGTTCTCGCTCCAGACCCACACGTGGCCCTCGCGGGTGTCGAGGATGAAGGCGCGCCCGCCGCCCTTGCCGCCGTCGACCCCGGCGAGCGGCAAGGCCTGGTAACGGCCGTCTTCCGCCGCCGCGCCGGACGACAATGCCAAAAGTCCCCACAGCACCCAAGTCAGTCGCATGATCGGTCCTTCACCTTAGTGCTACGCGGAAAAAAGCGCCGCAACCGCGGCGGCGTCGAGTACGTATTCGTGATTGCAGATGTCATCGTGGACGCGGATCTCGCCGTGCTCGGCCAGAATGGCCTCGCACTCGGTGCGCCCGACGCTCTTCAGCATCGAATGGATCTTGCCGGGATCGTAGGGGCAGTGGTAGCTGACGGTGCGCGGATCGTAGACGCGCACGTCTTCCTCCGGGAACAGG
>CBJMYK010000126.1:0-5258 GCA_966433795.1 uncultured Thiobacillus sp.
GGGCTTTGATGAAGCCCCGCGGCTCGCCGGTCTCGATGGCGCGCGCGACGCCGTTCATCGGCAGCCGTGCACGCAGCACCCTGCGACCGGTCTGCCCCGCCTCGGCCTCGGTCAGGCCGACGCGGGCGAGTTGCGGGTCGGTGAATACCGCATACGGCACGGCTCTGTCCGCGACGCTCGCATCGCCGCCGTCGAGCAGGTTGGCCTTGAGCACGCGATAGTCGTCGTAGGCGATGTGCGTGAATGCAGGGCCGCCCTTGACGTCGCCGAGCGCGTAGATGCCCGCGACATTGGTCTGGAGCCGCTCGTTGACGCGGATGTAGCCTTCCGTATCGGTGGCGACGCCGGCGGCTTCGAGATTGAGGTCGTCCGTGTTGGGCGCGCGCCCCGTGGCGACGAGAATATGCGAGCCCAGCAGGCGGACCGGGCCGGTCGGTGTCTTGAGATTGAGCGCGACGCTGTCGCCGTCGCTGCTGCGTCCGCGACCGGCATCGAGCACGTTCGCCTCGAGGTAAATCTTCACGCCGTCTTCCACGAGAATCCGCCGCATCGCGTCGGCGACGTCGGCGTCTTCGCGTGGCACGAGTTGTGGCCCCCGCTGCACGACGCTGACCTGGCTGCCGAAGCGGCGGAACATCTGGCCGAATTCGAGTCCGACGTAGCTGCCGCCGATGACCAGAAGGTGCTGCGGCAGCGTGTCGAGCGCGAGGAGAGACGCGTCGTATAGCAGCGGCAACTGGTCGAGGCCGGGGATCGGGGGGACCGCCGCGCGGGTGCCAGTGTTGATGAAGACGTTGGGCGCCGCGAGCTTGCGCGACCCGCCGTCGGTCAGCTCTACGCTCAGCGCATGCGCGCTGTCGAAGACGGCGTGGCCGACGATGAGTTCGACCCGGTCAGCGCTTTCGAGCGCATCTTCGATCCCACGGCGAAACCCCGCGACGATTGCGCGGGCGCGCTGCAGCACGCCGCGCAGGTCGACCTCCACCGCGCCCGCGCGCACGCCGAACTCGCTGGCGCGGCGGGCCTGCGCCGCGACGCGGGCGCTCGCTGCCATCGCCTTGGTCGGCGTGCAGCCGAAGTTGACGCACGAGCCGCCGACCTGCCGTCGCTCGATGACCGCGGTCTTCCACCCGGCCGCGCCGAGCGCAATGGCGAGCGGCTTCGCAGCTTGTCCCGCGCCGATGATGAGGGCGTCGAACTCTTCGTAGTCAGCCTGGGTATCCATCACCCCTCCTGTCGATGTGCACTGCGTCCGTTCGTGGCCGGACTCGGCCGCCTAGACCAGATAGCGGCTCCACGCCCCGTAGTGGTTGTCGATTCGACCGCGCGGAATGCTCAGAGCGATCAGCAGCGCGCCGGCGACAACGCCGGCCGCGTCGGCTGCGACGCTTCCGCCGTCGAACATGAAGGGGGCGAAGATCAGCGCGACACCGAGCAGCACGTTGATGAAGCGGACCGGGCGCGCCGCCTCGGCGAGCGCACTGATCGAGATCGTGACGACAAGCGCGCCGAGCAGGTGGTCGCTGTGCGCCTGTGCGCCGGCGGTGTCGAAGACGAGCCGCGTGCACATCAGCCAGGTGCCGAGCGCGGCGCTCGCGAGCAGGGTCCACGGCACGTTCACGCCGCCGCCGAGCATGTCCTTGACAACTTGCCGCGCCGGCCGCTCGAAGTCGTCGCTCGGCGCGCGTGTCCCGCCTTCCATGGCGTCGCCACGCAGGAAAGCGAGGATGAGGGACTTGCCGTGGTGCCGGCGGTCGAGCAGGAATTGGCCGCTCGCGACGAGTTCGTCGACCGAATAAGGAATCTGCAGCAGCATCGCGGCAGCGGCGACGAGGCACAACGTGCACCAGGTGCCGATGACGATCGGCTGGATGATGATGAAGAAGAGACTGACCGCGCCGAGCGGCACGATCATGACGCCGAACAGAACGACCAGCCAGGGCATCGTGCGCCAGCGCGCGCGGCCGCCGATGATGCCGGTGAGGATCTCGAGCAGGTAGGTCGCCGCACCGAGGCCCGCGTCGGGCACTGGCCAGGCTTTCGACACGTCGGAGGTGATGATGCGCGCGGTGCCGTCGCCGAAGAACGGGTCCCAGGCGCTTTCAGTGTGGCCGAGCTGATAGGCCGCGAGGTAGCGCGAGATCGCGAGGCCGACGAAGGCGAGCGCGATGATCGGGATGCGCTGGATCCAGCCCGAGGGCGTGTAGTCCCAGCCGGGCGGGACATCGGGCCCCGTCGTGCGCGCGGCGACGCCTATGCCCGGGGTAGGCGGCACGAGCATCGACAATCCGATCACCAGCGCGCCGACCAGGGTGTCGTTGAGATAGCCGGCAGCCGTCGGCGCCCAGAACACCAGCGGTGCGAAGAGCAGCCACACGCCGACGGTCGCCGTAGCGAGCCGCGCCCAGGCGAAATGCCGCGACAGCGACAGCGCGCCGAAGACCAGGACCAGGGCGCCGCTGACGAGGTCACTCAGGATCATCGCCTGATCCGGGTAGCCGAGTATGGGCGGGCTCGTCATCAGCCACAGGCCCAGGCCCATGTTGAGGAAGTGGGCCCAAAGGTGCTGCGCGTGCTGGTCCCGTACCGCCTGCTGGGCCTTCTCGAGCAGCGTGTGTGCGTCGGTGGGCTGCTCGGTGAGCGTCTCGAGCCACTCGGGCGGCATTATCTTGTTGGCGCGGTACCAGGCGAGCGGATCGGCCTTGAGCAGCTCGACGATGCCCGGGAGTTCGTCGCGCAGGGTGTGGCGCGGCATCCACCCGAGCAGGGACTGCGCACGTGAGACGTCGAGTTCGTAATGGTCGTCCGCGAGCTCGACCATGAAGGGTTTGACGAAGGGCTTCTCGCCGCGGTCGACGGAATCGGGGACGACGGTTTCGAGCGTGTTCTGCAGCATCGCTCCGGCCTTTGCCAGCGGCTTCGGCAGCGTCTCGGTCTGCCAGTGTTCGCCGTGGATCAGCGTGCCGAGGCGGTTTTGGGTCGCGTCGTAGCTCAGCGGCACCGGCTCGCCGACCAGCAAGGGCAGCTCCGGCGGCAGGTCCGCGCGCCGCTCGACGACGCGGACGACCGCGTCGCACAGATCGTCGATGTGAATGAAAGGCTGGCCATGCGAGGTCTCGCCGGGAAAGAGGCGGGCCTCGAGTTTGCGCTCGTAGATCCAGCCGATCTGGTGCGCAAGCGTCGGCGGTTGCACCACCGTCGTATACACCCCGGCGATGCGCAACAGCACGTAGGGGATCGTGCCGTGCGCCTGAGCGACGACGGATTCGGTCTCGAGCTTCGATTGCGGATACGCCCAGCGCGGTGCGAGCGGCGACGTTTCGTCGATCGGCACGCCCGGTGTGGTCGGCGCGTGCACGAGGATAGTCGACGCATAGACGAACTGCGCGACCTCGAAGGCCTGAAGCGCCTGCAGTAGGCGTCGCGTGCCGTCGACGTTCACCGTCCTATAAAGGGGATTGGGCTCACCGCTGAAATCGTAATAGCCGGCCAGATGGATGACCGAAGCGATGCGGGCGCCGTAGCGCGCCCTGACTTCGCGTAGCGCCGCGTCGACGCTCTCGTCCGAGGTCAGATCGCAGCTCAGGCTTTCCGCGTGCGCGAGTTCCTTCGGAGTGCGGTCGAGTCCGACGAGCGCAAAGCCGGCGGCCTCCAGGACCGCGCTCAAGGCGCGGCCGAGGAAGCCGGTTGCCCCGGTCAGCAGAATGACGGGCCTGGACGAAGCCGTGCCCGCTGCGCTGCCCGTGGGATTGCTGCTCGCCTCGCCCATGCTCCTCCGCTCTTCGATCGCGCCCCCCTTTTGCCGGAATGTCGCCGGCCTACCTTAGCGACTGCGCGCAGGCCTCACGGTTCCGCGTCTTGCAGAAACGCACCGAGCGCCGCCTTGGCGCCCCCGACCCACGGCGCGCCGTGGGCGAAGAGCAAGCTGTCGAATTCGCGTTCGCGCATGTGCGCCTGAAACACTTTGCGCAGACCCCGCTTGACGGCCTTCGGGCTCTCGCCCATGTAGGCATCGGGAACGAAGCCGAGCTTGCCGCGCTGGCGCACGATCGCGTCGCCCACGCTCATCAGCCCGCCGTGGAGCGGAAGATAGAGCGCAGTCTCCTCGGGGCACAGCGCGCCGACCCTGAGCGCGAGGACGCCTCCCGGCAGTTCGCTGCCGTGGGTGAAACCGGTGACCTTTTCGCCCGCCGTGAACTCGTGCAGGCCCTCCTTGTGGCACCAGACCCGGGTGCCGTAGCGCGCGACGAAACGCCCGCTGTGGCGGTAGTGGTGGCGGTTCGTGAGGTAGGCATGCCGCGGCACGCCACGTGCGGCAAACCACTCGAGCCCTTGCGCCGGAACGCGTGGGTCGATCACGAGCGCCGGCTCGGTCGCGTTGACGTAATAGGAGTGGACGTAGGCCTGGATGCCTTTATGGAATGTCTTCCAGTGGAAAACGCCGGGCAGGATTTCCTTCATGCGCGTGTCCTGAGGGCAAGTCGTAGAACTCAGTTAAGACGATGCCTCGCGCAAAGGGAAGCGATCGGTGATCCGTCGGCGTTTGCGATCTATAAAGACGAAATGATCCAGAGACCCGGGCGATGCCGACACCTTCGACCGTCATGATCACCGGTGCCAACCGCGGCATCGGTCTCGAATGGGCGCGGCAGTATGCCGAAACCGGCTGGCGCGTGCTTGCGAGTTGCCGCCGCCCCGAGGAAGCCGCCGAGCTCGAGACGCTCGCCGGACGCCACGCAGGTGTCAGCGTGCATCGGCTCGACGTGACCGAGGGCGAACAGCTGCGCACGCTGCAACTCGACCTCGAAGACGCGCGTATCGACGTACTCCTCAACAACGCAGGCGTCTATCTCGACAAATTTCTCGGGGAATTCGGCGGCATCGACTACGAGGTCTGGCTGCGCACCTTCGCCGTCAACACCCTGGGCGCGGTGCGAGTGAGCGAGGCGTTCAGCACGCAGATCGCGCGCAGCGAAAAGAAACTCGTCGTCGTGACAAGCAGCCACATGGGCTCGATCGCCGACATCGGTGGTTCCGGCAGCTATGCCTACCGCTCGAGCAAGGCGGCCTTGAACGCCGCGATGAAAGGCATCGCGCACGCCTTGGCGCCCCGCGGCATCGGCGTTCTGCTGCTGCATCCAGGTTGGGTGAAAACGCGCATGGGCGGCCCCGACGCCCCCTATACGCCGGAGCAGAGCGTCCGCGGCATGCGCCGACTGATAGAGAATTTCGAGCCGTCGATGAACGCACGCTTCTTC
>CBJMYK010000127.1:0-5257 GCA_966433795.1 uncultured Thiobacillus sp.
CGTCTACAAGAGTCCGACGTGCGGGTGCTGCGGCAAATGGATCGATCACCTCGAGGCCAACGGCTTCACCGTACGCGCCCACGACACCGCGGACGTCTCCCAACACAAGCGCCGCCTGGGAATCCCCTCCGAATACGCTTCGTGCCACACGGCGGAACTCGCGGGCTATGCGATCGAAGGACACGTCCCGGCGCGCGACATCAAGCGTATGCTGCAGGAAAAGCCGCAGGCCCGCGGCCTCGCCGTGCCGGGCATGCCGGTCGGCTCGCCCGGAATGGAACAAGGCGCGCGCAAGGATCCCTACGCGGTCTTGCTCCTGAACCCGAACGGCTCCGCCCGCACCTTCAGCCGCTACTGAAAGGAACGCCGGTGACATCCGCACTGCCGTGTCACTTCCCGGGCGCCTCCCGCCCCAGCCTCAGTTCGTCCCAACCACGAAGGAGCCGTACCATGAAGCGCACTACCGCACTGCTCGCCACCCTGATCCTTGCCGCGGCCGCCGCGCAGCCCGTTTTCGCCGACGACGCGCACCATCCGGCGGGGAATACTCCAGCTAAGCCCGCCGCGGCACTCTCCGCCGAACAGGCGATCCAGAAGATGCAGGCGAACGCCAAGCGCATGCAAAGCCAGTTGGAGCAGATGGCGAGGACCAAGGACCCGCAGGAACGTCAGAAACTCCTGCAGGCGCACATGCAGACCATGCAGGAAAACATGATGGCCGGTCAGGCCATGGCCGGCGGCGGACAAGCCATGGCGGGCGGGGGAATGATGGGCTGCCCGATGATGGGAGGCGGGGCAGGCGGCATGAGCATGAAGGGGGGCGGAATGGGCATGGGCATGATGGGGTCCGGCATGTCCGGGCGCGACGACGACATGATGGCCAAGCGTATGGAAATGATGGAAAAACGCATGGACATGATGCAGATGATGATGCAGCGCGGCGCGGCCATGCCGCAGACGGCCCCCGCCTCACCGGGCAACTGAGTCCACGCCGCGCCCGCGGCGCCGGCGAGGGGAGACACGTCGGCGTTCATCGGGGCGCGCGCACCGTGAAGCCGGCGGGCGCCTGACCGCGACCGGAGAAAAGCCATGTGGGGATTGGAACATTACGGAATGGGCTCGGGCATGGGGCTGGTTTGGCTGATCCCCGTCGTCCTGCTTGTCGGCGTTCTTTATGCCTTGCGCGGCCGCGGCTCGTGTGCGCCGACGGCGCGGGACATCCTCGAAGCACGCTACGCCCGCGGCGAAATCGACCGCGAAACGTTTCTCAAGCAGCGGGCCGATCTGAGCAACTGAGGGCCGACCGTCCTCGGCCGGTCACGCCCGCTAGCCGAACAGCCCCTTGAAGAACAGCCGGATGCTGTCCCACATGCGACGGAAGAAGCCGCCTTCCTCGACCGTTTCCAGCGCGACCAGCGGTGCCTGCATCACGATCTTGCCATCGCTGCCCACGAGTTCGACGCGCCCCAGCGGCGCGCCTGCTTTGACCGGTGCGATCAGCGCCTCGTTTGTCACGACGGCGCGCGTCTTGAATTCGCCGCTCGTGCGCTTGGGTAGCGCCGCCGAAAAGTCGGCGGCCAGACCTGCCTTGACGGCGCGTGCGGCGCCCTTCCAGACGTCCACGGTCTGCACCATTTGGCCTTTCTTGAAGAAGGTCTTGCTATCGAAGAAGTTGAAACCGTAGCCAAGCAGCTTGGCGGTTTCGGTTGCGCGAGCGGCTTCGCTGTCGGTGCCGAACACGGCGGCGATCAGACGCTGGCCGTTGCGCTCGCTCGAGGCGACGAGGCAGTAGCCGGCTTCTTCGGTGTGGCCGGTTTTCAGGCCGTCGACCGTAGGATCGCGCCACAGGAGCAGATTGCGATTGGGCTGCTTGATGCCGTTCCAGACGAATTCCTTTTCGGCGTAGAGACCATAGTGCTTGGGGTCCTCGATGATGATCGCGCGCGCGAGCTTGGCCATGTCGAGGGCGCTCGAATAATGGCCTTCTGCCGGCCAGCCGGTCGCGTTGACGAAATGGGTGTCGGCGAGGCCGAGCCGCTTCGCTTCCTGATTCATCAGCGCGGCGAAGGTGTCCTCGCCTCCTGCCAGGTGTTCGGCAAGCGCGATGCTCGCGTCATTGCCCGATTGCACGATGATGCCGCGCAACAGATCGTGCACCGAAACCTGATTGCCGACCCGCACGAACATTTTCGAGCCGCCCATGCGCCAGGCTTTTTCGCTGATCGTGACGAGCTCGTTCTCCTTGATACGGCCGCGCTGGAGTTCGAGCGCGGCGACGTGCGAGGTCATGAGTTTGGTCAGGCTCGCGGGGGGAAGACGCTCCCGGCCGCGATGGTCGACGATGATGCTGCCGCTCGCGGCGTCCATCAACACCCAGGACTTGGCCGCAAGTTCCGGCGGCGGCGGAACAACCGCAGCGGCGACCAGCGGAAAGAACGACAGGAGAACGGCGACAAGGCGTGAGATCAGGGACATTGGCTCGACCGAAACAGGGCAGGGAATGAAGCCGGAAATCTTACCCGGATTTCCCAGCGCGGAGGGCACCCGCTCGGCATCGGCCGCGTGAGAGCGGAAAAAAATACCGAGACCTTGGCGGTCGTCGCGCACCGTGACCGATCGTCCACGCCGGCCTGTGGAGCCGGCCGGCGCTCAAAACAGCCTTACCGCCGAAGGCCTGTCGCTGATCGAGACCCGGTGAAACCTCCGCCAGCGGAGCCGCTGATACAATCGCCATGCCTTCCTCCGAGGCGCGCGCCATGACCCCGAACCCGACCTCAACGCTCACCCGACGCATCGTGATCGCCATGCTGGCAGGCATCGCGCTGGGGGGAGCACTCAATCAATTCGGTCCGCCGGCCTGGGCGCAGGTCTACGTGCTCGACGGGGTTCTCGGCGTGGTCGGTTCGCTGTTCGTCGCCGCGCTCAAGATGATGGTCGTGCCGCTGGTCTTCGTCTCGCTCGTCGTCGGCGTCACCGCCTTGTCCGACCTGCGCACCCTGGGACGCGTCGGCGCCAAGGCGCTCGCGCTGTACCTGGCGACCACGGCGCTGGCGGTGACGATCGCGCTCGCCTTGGCGGGAGCGGTGGGACCGGGCCGCGGCTTCGACGCCGGCTCGAGCGACCCGAGCTTCAGCACCAAGACGGCGCCGCCGCTGAGCGAGGCGCTGATCGGTCTCGTGCCGACCAATCCGATCGCGGCGATGGCTGAAGGCAACATGCTGCAGATCATCGTGTTCGCGCTCCTGTTCGGCGTCGCGGTGACGATGTCCGGCGCACGGGGCAAGCACGTACTCCACCTCTTCAGGGATCTCGACGCGGTGATCATGCACATGGTCGAGTGGATCATGCGTCTCGCGCCCTACGGCGTCTTCGCGCTGATTACGCGCACCTTCGCAAGCCAGGGGCTGGACATCCTGCTGCCGCTGGCGTCCTATTTCCTCACGCTGACGGCCGCGCTCGCGATCCAGCTGTTCGTGAGCTACCCGGTGCTGCTGCGTCTGCTCGCCGCCCTGAACCCGCTCACCTTCCTGAAAAAGATGCGCGACCCGGCGGCCTTCGCGTTTTCGACCGCGAGTTCCGGCGCGACGATTCCCGTCACGCTGCATACGGTCGAATACAAGATGGGCGTACCGAACAGCATCGCCGCGTTCACGGTCCCGCTCGGCGCGACGATCAACATGGATGGCACGGCGATGATGCAGGGGGTCGCGACCGTCTTCATCGCCAATGTCTACGGTGTCGACCTCGCACTCAGCGATTACCTGCTGGTCGTGCTGACGGCCACGCTGGCCTCGGTCGGCACCGCCGCGATTCCTGCCGTCGGCCTCGTCACGCTGACGATGGTGCTCGGTCAGGTCGGCCTGCCGGTCGAGGGCATCGCGCTCATCATCGGCGTCGACCGCCTGCTCGACATGATGCGAACGACCGTCAACGTCACGGGCGACTGCGTCGTGAGCTGCATCGTCGCGCAGAGCGAGGGCACGCTCGAACGCGCGGTATTCGACGATCCGGCCGCAGGCTCGGTGACCGCCGCGACCCGCCGCCCCTTTCCCTCCGCTCCCAGCGCCTGAACCATGCTCTATTCGCTGATCCGCCCCGCCCTCTTTTCGCTCGACCCCGAAGACGCCCACGGCCTCACGCTCGCCGGACTCGACGTCGCGCAGCGCCTCGGCCTGCTCGGTCTGCTGCCGCAGGCCAGGGGAAAGCCCGTACAGGTGATGGGAATTGACTTTCCCAATGCGGTCGGCCTCGCGGCGGGGATGGACAAGGACGGCGCCCACCTCGCCGGCCTCGCGGCGCTCGGATTCGGCTTCCTCGAAATCGGCACCGTCACTCCGCGCCCGCAGCCCGGCAACCCCAAACCGCGCCTCTTCCGCTTGCCGCCGGCGGAGGGCATCATCAACCGCATGGGCTTCAACAACCTCGGCGTCGACAACCTGGTCAGGAACGTCGCCGCGAGCGGCTTCAAAGGCGTGCTCGGCATCAACATCGGCAAGAACAAGGACACGCCGAACGAGCGGGCGGCCGACGACTATCTCGCCTGTCTCGACAAGATCTACCCGCACGCGCGCTACGTCACGGTCAACATCTCGTCGCCGAACACCCAGAATCTGCGTGAACTCCAGAAGGACGAAGCGCTCGACGCACTGCTCGCGCAGATCAAGGCGAGGCAGTCCGAACTCGCGCAGCGCTACGGCCGCTACGTGCCGGTCGCGCTGAAGATCGCGCCCGACCTCGACGACGCGCAGATCGCCGCGATCGCCGCGCTCTTGATGACGCATCGGATCGACGCGGTGATCGCGACCAACACCACGATCGCGCGCGACGCCGTCGCCGGACTGCGCCACGCGAGCGAAAGCGGCGGGCTCTCGGGCGCGCCCGTGCGCGAGGCCTCGACCCGCGTGGTGCGCGTGCTCGCGCATCACCTGCAGAACGCACTGCCGATCATCGGCGTCGGCGGCATTCTCTCGGGCGACGATGCGCGCGACAAGATCGCCGCCGGTGCCTCGCTCGTACAGCTTTATTCGGGCCTGATCTTCCGCGGTCCCGGGCTGGTGCGCGAATGCGTCGAAAGGCTCGCGCAATGAGGCGCCGCATCCTGGCCGGTGTCGCGGCGCTGCTGCTGCACGCCGCCGCCTGGGCGATGCCACCGCAACCGGTCGTCACGCATTTTCCGCAGCCGGCTCTGACTGCCGAGCAGCTCGGCGTCGTCGTCAACGACGACGATCCCGACAGCGTCGCGATCGCTGAATACTAT
>CBJMYK010000128.1:0-5243 GCA_966433795.1 uncultured Thiobacillus sp.
ATGTTGACGACATCGGCGGGGGTCGCGTTCGCGGTCGTGCCCAGGACGGTGCCGAAGAGCGCACGCCCCCAGGCGCCGGCGGCGCTCTGAGGCCCGCGCGCCGCGCTCAGGCGCGCGTTGATCGCACGCGCGGTATCCGCGCCAAAGCGCGCATTGACCGCGTCGACGACGCGGCTGGCGGTCGTGAAATCGCTTTGCCGCAATTCGAGGTTGATGCTGCCGGATTCGCCGAGCGCGGTGGCGACGCTGCGCTCGACGGTCGCGCCGGCCGGAATGCGGCCGACGCTCAAATGGTTGACCTGGACCTTGCTGCCGTTCGCGGACGCACCCGCGCCGCTCACGACCAGGCTGCCTTGCGCCATCGCGTAGACGAGGCCGTCTGCGCCTTTGAGCGGCGCCATCACGAGCGTGCCCCCGCGCAGGCTCTTGGCGTTGCCGATCGACGAGACGGTGACGTCGATGGCCTGTCCGGCCTGGGCGAAGGGCGGCAGATCGGCCGTCACCATGACCGCGGCGACGTTCTTCAGCTGCATGTTGATGCCAGGCGGCAGGTTGACGCCCATCTGCGTCAGCATGTTGGCGATGCTCTGCGTCGTGAACGGTGTCTGGGTGGTCTGGTCACCGGTGCCGTCGAGACCGACAACGAGGCCGTAGCCGAAGAGCTGGTTGGCGCGCACGCCCTGGACCGCGGCGATGTCCTTGATGCGCTCGGCGTGGGCGGCGCCCGACAGCGCCAGCACGGCCAACACGAAGAAATGCGGCAGCTTCATGCGGTCCCCTTAAAGCGGAATGAAACTGAGGAAAAAGCGCCCGAGCCAGTTCATCATCTCGGCCTTGTCGAACTTGGCGCTGGTGCGGTATTCGATGCGGGCATCGGCGACCTTGGCCGACGAGACGGTGTTGCCGGCCTGGATCGTGTCGGGCTGCACGACGCCCGACAGGCGGATGTACTCGGTGCCCTTGTCGAGGCCGATCTGCTTCTCGCCGGCGACGACGAGGTTGCCATTCGGCAGCACTTCGATCACGGTCACCGTGACGTTGCCGCTGAAGGTGTTGCTCGAATCGAGCGCCGACTCGTCGTCGTATTCGGTCGACGCTTCGGCGTTGATGCCGAGGCCCTGGAACATCTTGAGCGGAAGACCTGCCACGCTACCGACCGAGGCGTCGACCGCGCTGCTCTTCGACCCGCTGGACGACGCCTGCTTGCCGGCCCGGGTGCGCTCGTTGATGACGATCGTGAGCACGTCGCCAACGTGGCGCGCGCGCCGGTCCTCGAACAGCGGCCGATACGTCGCGACCTGATAGATCGCGCCGTTGCTCGGCGCGCCGCTCGCCTGGGCCTGAGGCCGCGCGGTCGTCGGCCGTTCGACGATGGTCGACGGCGTGCTGCCGCAGGCAGCGAGCCCGAGCAAGACGATGAGGATTCCGATTGCGCGCGCAGTCGTCATCGCCATGCTCAGAGCTGGGTCAGACGCTGCAGCATCTGGTCGGAGGTCTGAATCGCCTTGCTATTGATCTCGTAGGCGCGCTGGGTCTGGATCATGTTGACGAGTTCCTCGACAACGTTGACGTTCGAGGTTTCGACGTAACCCTGGTTCAGGAGGCCGGCGCCGTTGCTGCCCGGCGCGCTCGAGCTCGGCGTGCCAGAGGCCGCCGTTTCCGCGTACAGGTTCTCACCGAGGCTCTGCAGGCCGGCGGGGTTGACAAACATCGCGAGCTGCAAGGTGCCGATCGTGACCGGCGTGGCCGAACCGGCTTGCGTCACCGAGACCGTGCCGTCGCGCCCGATCGTCAGCGCCTGGGTGTCGGCGGGGATCGTGATCGCGGGTTGCACCGCGTAGCCGCTCGCCGTGACGAGCTGGCCGTTGGCGTCGGACATGAAGGAGCCGTCCCGGGTATAGGACGTGGTGCCGTCCGGCATCAGAACCTGGAAGAAACCGTTGCCCTGGATCGCGACATCCTTGGCGTTGCCGGTCTGCTGCAGATTGCCCTGGGTGAAGATGCGTTCGGTCGCGACGGGCTTGACGCCCGTGCCGATCTGCAGGCCGGAGGGCAGCTGGGTCTGCTCCGACGATTGCGCGCCGGGTTGGCGGATCGTCTGGTAGAGCAAGTCCTCGAACACCGCGCGTGCGCGCTTGAAGCCGCTGGTGCTGACGTTGGCGAGGTTGTTGGAGATCACGTCCATTTGCGTCTGTTGCGCATCGAGGCCGGTTTTGGCAATCCACAGCGAGCGAATCATGTCAGTTCCTTCGTTTGGTTGGAGGTCCGTCCCCTGCGGGGTCAGCCCATGCTCAGCAGCTGGGCTGCCTTGCTGTCGTTGTTCTCTGCGTGCTGCAGAAGCTTCATGTGCATGTCGAACTGGCGCGCGAGAGAAATCATGTTGACCATTTCGTCGACGACGTTGACGTTGGACGACTCCAGCGCCCCGCCGATCAACGCGACTTTCGGATCGACGTCGGCCGCGCCGCCGTCCTTCAGGCGAAAAAGGCCGTCGTCCCCACGCACCAGATCGGCCGGCGGCGGATTCACGAGTTTCATGCGGCCGATCGAAGTCAGGCCGGTCGCCGCCGAGCCATCGGGCACCAGCGAGATCGTGCCGTCCTTGCCGACCGCGACGTTGCGACCCGGCGCGATCGAGAGCGGGCCGCCGTCACCCATCACCTGAAGTCCGTCGCGCGTCAGCAGCACGCCGTTCTCGTCGAGCTTCAGGCTGCCGTTACGGGTGTAGGCCTCACTGCCGTCGGCCGCCTGAACCGCGATCCAGCCGTCGCCTTGAATCGCCATGTCGAGTTCGCGCCCGGTGTGTTGGATCGCGCCGGCACGGAAGTCGCTGCCGGTGGTCGAGTCGACGACGAAGGCGCGCGTCGGCAGAATCGCGCCCTGCACCGGCACCGCACGGAACTGGTCGATCTGCGCACGAAAACCCGTCGTCGTCGCGTTCGCGAGGTTGTGCGAAGTGGTCGCCTGCTGCTCGAGCGCGTGCTTGGCGCCGGTCATGGCGGTGTAGATGAGGCGGTCCATGCAGCCCTCCTATGCCTTCAGTCGATCAACGCAGGTTGACGAGCGTCTGCAGCACCGCGTCCTGCGCCTTGATCGTCTGCGCATTGGCCTGGTATACGCGCTGCGCCGTGATCATGTTGACGAGTTCAGCGGTCAGGTCGACGTTCGAATCCTCGACCGCCGACGACTGCAGCACGCCGAGCCCGCCCGAGTCGGGCGTACCGACGAGCGGCGTGCCCGAAGTCGCGGTCTCGGCCCACATGTTGTTGCCCAGCTGCTGCAGGCCGTTGGGGTTGGCGAAGTTCGCGAGTACGACCTGCCCGAGCACGGCGGACTGGCCGTTGGTATAACGGCCGAGGATCG
The DNA here is from genome assembly GCA_966433795.1 of uncultured Thiobacillus sp. GTDB lineage: Bacteria > Pseudomonadota > Gammaproteobacteria > Burkholderiales > Thiobacillaceae > Thiobacillus. The sequence continues at coordinate 3,364 of CBJMYK010000128.1, forward strand.
TGCCGTCGGCGCCGATGTTGAAGCCCGCAAGACGGCCCGAGGTGTAGCCGTCCTGGTTGAGCGTGTTGACGCTGAACGCAGAGCCGAATTGGGTCGTGCCGGTATAGTCCAACGCGGCCGTAATCGGGCTGGCGCCGGTCGTGACCGCGGCGGTCACGCTGAATTGCCCGCCCGCCGTCAGCACGCCACTGCCGTTGAAGGTAAGCGTGCTGACCGGCACCGGCGCCGCGGGCGGGACATAGCCGATCGGCGTGCCGTCGTTCGCCGCGTACACGTTCCAGGTGCCAGGACCCGTTTTGACGTAAAAGGTCTGAAGCGTGTGCTGATTGCCGAGGCTGTCGTACATCGAGACCGCGGTCGAACTGTGGTAGGTGGTCGGGTCGTTCATGTCGAACGACGCCGCCGCCAGCGCCGTCTCGGTCGAATCGAGGTTGAGCACCGCGTTGATTTCGGTCGTCGCTTGCGGCGTCAGGTCAGCCGTGTTGATGGCCAGCGCCGCCGGAGCGCCGGTCGACAGGACACCCGCCGCATTCGCCGTATAGCCGGTGAGCTTGCCGCCGGTCGGATTGACGATATAGCCGTTCTTGTCGAGCTGGAACTGGCCGTTGCGCTGGTAGGCGATCTCGCCGCCGTTGTCCATGCGGAAAAAGCCGCCGCCGTTGATCGCCATGTCGAGCGGATTGTTGGTCGCCGTGATGTTGCCCTGGGTGAACTGCTGGGCCACCTGCGCGACCTTCACGCCGATGCCGATGCCCGAGCCGCCGGCGCCGGTCAGCGAATTGGCGTAGACGTCGGCGAATTGCGCCTGCGACTGCTTGAAGCCGACCGTGCTGGCGTTGGAGACGTTGTTGCCGATCACGTCCAGATTTTTTGCGGCGGCGTTGAGCCCGCTCAAGCCTTGCTGAAAACTCATGTTCTGCTCCTTGTTGTGGTGACCGTTGGCGCTGGGATCGCTTCGACCCGCCTCAGAAGATCTGCCGAATGTCGGCGTAGCCGACGCTGTTGTTTCCCGCCAGGTTGAGCTGCACGCCCTGGCTGTTTTGCGACACGCTGTTCACCATGCCGAGGTTGAGCGCAACGCTGGCGAGCGGCTGCCCGCCTTGCACGGCGCTGACCTTGAAACTGTAGTCGCCGGCGGGGGCCGCAGCGCCGCTGCTCGTCAGACCGTCCCAGGCGACGACGTTGACCCCGGCATCGCGCGGGCCGAGGTCGAGGCTGCGCACGACGTTGCCGCCGGCATCGTGGATATCGAGCGTGACCTTGTCGGCGGGCCGCGCCAATTCGAATCCCATGACGTCCTCGAGCTGGTTCGGGCTGACCGCGTTGCCCGGCACCAGCACGGCATGGCCGATGAGGTTGGCCGCCTGCGACATCTGGCTCGCGCCCATGCTCGACGCCAGCGCGGCGAGGCTGTTATTCATGTTCTCGATGCCTTCGACCGTTGAAAGCTGCGCCATCTGGCTCGTCACTTGCGCGTTGTCGAGCGGATTCAGCGGGTCCTGGTTCTTCATCTGCGCGACCAGCAGGCTCAGAAAGCGGTCCTGGGTTTCGGCCGTACCGCTTTTGGTAGCCTTCGTGCCGCCGGCGCCGAACAGGCTGCTGACAGTGCTTGCGTCTTGTACCGTACTCATGGCGTATCCTCGTCAAGTTCAGGCGGGTCAGTTGCCCAGGTTCAGGGTTTTCAACAACAGCGTCTTGGTCGTGTTCATCATTTCGACGTTCGACTGGTAGGAACGCGACGCGGAAATCATGTTGACCATTTCCTCGACGACGTTGACGTTGGGCATCGTGACGTAGCCCTTGTCGTCGGCGAGCGGATTCTTCGGGTCGTAGACGGGCCTCATCGGCGACGGGTCGTCCACGACCGCCGCGGCGATGTC
>CBJMYK010000129.1:0-5219 GCA_966433795.1 uncultured Thiobacillus sp.
CCTGCGATAGGGGATTCGGGTTTCCGTGCAACGCCCCAGCGGCCTGACACGATGGCACACATCATGCAGAAGAAAAACCATCAATAACAGTCGATTTTTTCTATCTCTTTGATAGACTATCGTCTATGTGTTGGCTTAGAACACTATCTTAATCCATGCGCAGTCACACCACGTTTCGCCAGCTGGAAATTTTCGAAGCCATAGCCCGGCTGGGCAGCTTCACCCGCGCCTCCGAGGAACTCTACCTCACCCAGCCCACTGTCTCGATGCAGATGAAGAAGCTCACCGAGACCGTCGGCGCCCCGCTTATCGAGCAGGTCGGCAAGAAGATCCATCTCACGCCCGACGGTCAGCAACTCGCCCGCGCGACGCGTGAGATCTTCGCCGCCCTCGACCACTTCACGATGTCGGTCGCCGAGCGCCGCGGCCTCAAGCAGGGCAAGCTCAGCCTCATGGCGATCAGCACCGCGTCCTACTTCGCGCCGCGGCTGCTGGGCGAATTCGCCAAGCTCTACCCCGGCATCGACGTCTCGCTGCGCGTCACCAACAAGGAGCAGGTGCTCGCCAGCATCGCCGAGAAGCAGGACGATCTCTACCTGCTCGGCGCCCCGCCCGTCGAGATCGACGTCGTCGCCATGCCCATCATGGACAATCCCATCGCCGTCCTCGCCGCGCCCGACCACCCCCTCGCGCACGAGAATAAAATCCCCCTCGAGCGGATCGCCCAAGAGCCCTGGCTGATGCGCGAAAGAGGCTCCGGCACGCGCAACGCCATCGAGCGCCGCTTCGCCGAAAAAGGCATCGCCCTCAACACGCGACTGGAACTGGGCAGCAACGAAGCCATCAAGCAGGCCATCCTCGCCGGCCTCGGCATCTCCGCCCTCTCGTTGCACACCCTCGCGCTCAACGCGCCCGGCCAGTTTGCCGTGCTCGACGTCGAGGACTTCCCTATCCAGCGCCACTGGTACGCGGTGTATCCGGCCGCGCGACAGTTGTCGGTCGTGGCGCGCGCGTTTCTGGATTATCTGCTGGGACCCGGCGAAGCGGCGCGCCCGGTTCCCCGCACGCACTCTTAGCCGGGCCGCTGCGGCGCCAGGGCTTGGCGCCCGCGACCGAGGATATCCGCGCCCTGGTCTCGGTCTGACGACATCGCACGCGATACGCCGGCGGATGACTTCCGTACCGATTGCCGCTTTCCCCCGGGCGCGCCGGCGCGTGGCATGGGCGCGCGGCTGCCTTGCCGCACACCCTTTCTGCGCTACGCTGAAAGCGGTGCCTTGAAGGGAGACCAGACGATGAAACAGAACATGGGTACGGTGGACCGGATCATTCGCCTCGTCGTGGTCGCAATCATCGCCGGCCTGTATTTCGCCGGCGAGATCAGCGGGACGGCCGCGATCATTCTCGGCGTCATCGCGGTGGCCTTCCTTGTGACCAGTATCCTCGGCTGGTGTCCGAGCTATCTGCCGTTCGGCATTTCGACCCGGAAGGGCGACCACGAAGCCTTGCGCTAGGCACCGGCGAGACGCGCGGCCCCGCGACCGGCATGGCGACGCACGATCGATCGTGACACGACCCGGCACGCGGTCTGGCTTGAGTGCGGCGCCTGCCCCGGATCGCGGCACGCGCCGCCATCCGAGCGGGTCATGAACGACTTCGTCGCGCGCTATTTCCTGTTTCTGGCGGAGATCGTCACGGTCGCGCTCGCGATCGTCGGCGTGGGGGTCGGCGTTCTCGCGTTGTCGGCGCGCAGAAGCAAGGCGTCGGGCCGGATCCAGGTCACCGACGTGAACCGTCAGGTCGAGGCGGCCGGCGAGGCGATCGAGGGCGCACGGCTCGGCAGGAAAGCGCACAAGACCCTGCTCAGGAAACACATGCGGGCAGGCAAGAGCCAACAGCCCCCGGCAGAAGCGGCGCCCTGCTGCTACCTGCTGGATTTCAAGGGCGATATCCGCGCGACCGCGATCACAGCGCTGCGCGAAGAAATCAACGCCGTCCTGCAAGTTGGCCGGCCTGGCGACGCGGTGCTGCTGCGACTCGAAAGCGGCGGCGGCCTGGTCAACCGCTATGGCTTGGGCGCGGCGCAGTTGCTCCGGATCCGCGACGCGCAGCTATCGCTCACCGTCATGGTCGACAACGTCGCCGCGAGCGGCGGCTATCTGATGGCCGCCGTGGCCGACACGATCGTCGCCTCGCCTTTTGCGCTAGTCGGCTCCATCGGCGTCATCGCGCAAATGCCGAATTTCCACCGCTGGCTGCAGGCACGCGAGATCGACTGGGAACAATTCACCGCCGGCCCTTACAAGCGCACCGTGACGCTTTTCGGCGAGAACACCGAAGCCGGGCGCGCCAAGCTGCGCGAGGAGCTCGAGGACGTCCATGCGCGTTTCCGCGCCTTCGTCCAGAATCGCCGTCCGCAACTCGACATCGCACAGGTCGCCACGGGCGAGGCCTGGCTCGGCAGCAAGGCCCTCGAGCTGGGCCTGGTCGACGAACTCGCGACGAGTGACGAGATCATTCGCAGGGCCTGCCGTGACGGCAAGGTGTTGCACGTGTGTTTCAGGCGCAAAGTCGGGTTGCCGGAGCGCCTGCGAGTCTCCGCACAGGCCGCGTGGGACGGCATCTGGCGGCCGCCCCACCCGCTCAGCTGACCGCGGGGTTCGCAGTCCGCAATGAACCCACGCGAGATTGCGCGCCAAGCCGCGCCGCGGCGCGTCGGTTCACGCGCCGAGGTCGCCGCGATGGCGCCATTCGAACGGCCAACGCCGCGTACTTGTCTCCACTCTTCAGGATCGTCGAAGATGGGTGCGACGATCGCCGAGACCCTGCCATGAAACGCCTCCCTCCACGAGACCTGAAAGCTCTTCGCGCCTTGGCGTTGCTGGTCCTGCTCGTCGCCTCGGTGGCGTTGGCAAGCTACGGTCTGCGGCACGAGATCGTCGACGCGGTGGTGTGGACGGGCGAGACGATCCGCGAAGCGCCCGTCTGGGGCGCGGTGGTGTTCTTTTTTGCCTCGGCGTCTTCGGTTTTGCTGCTCTTCATCTCGAGCGTGCTGCTCGTTCCGTCGGCGATCCTCGCGTGGGGAAAGTGGCCGACCTTTCTCATTCTCGCGGCCGGCTGGGTGTGCGGGTGGGTGGCGACCTACGCCATCGGCAGGTTTTTCCGCGATCGCGCCTTCGTCGAAAGGACGCTGGGCACGCAGCCCATCGCACGTTCGGTCTTCATCTCGGGAAAGCTGCCTTTTTCGCTCGTGCTGATCGTCATCAGTTCGCTGCCGGCGGAGTTCGTCGGCTACGCGCTCGGTGCCCTGCGCTATCCGTTCCGCTCGTTCCTCCTCGCCTTGGCGCTGGTCGAAATCCCCTTCGCCTTTCTGATCGTGTTCATCGGAGAATCCTTCTTTTTCGACAACGTCGGCCTACTCGGCGGTCTCCTGCTGCTGCTTCTCGCCATCCTGCTGTGGGAACTCAAGAACGCACGCCGCCTGAGGCAATCCGCCTAGGGCGAGGTCATGGCGCGCGCCAAGCACTACCATGTCTACGTGGTCGAACTCGCCCCGGACGTTCTATCCGAAGCGCGCTTCAGGCGGGCCAACCCCGACTACTGCGCGGGCAAGCCGTGCCTCTATGTCGGCATGACGGGCCTCGACCCCGACCTGCGCTTCGACAGGCACAAGGCCGGCATTCAGTCGAACCGCTTCGTCAGGGAATACGGGCTGCGCTTGCTACCCGAGCTCTATGAGCTTTATGGGCCCCTCACCTACGAAGAGGCGCGCGATCTCGAAGTCGAACTCGCGATCGATTTTCGCGAAGCGGGCTACGGTGTGTGGCAGGCATGAGCGAGGGCGCCGCCCAGTGGACCGTATCCTGGCGAAGGAAGCGGGACGCCCCGCCGCGGCAGCGAAGCCGGTGCCGGACAAGCGCTGCCTCGGTGCGCTCGCGCGCGCGATCTATCGTGACTGAACGCGCTCGCCGCGCGCGGCACCTGCTCACGGTGTCAGGCAGCACCGTAGCAAGGAGCGCGAAATGGACGAGAACAGTGCGCCGGGATTTGTGGCCTACCCCGACCACCGCATTGCGAGCGGGCCGGCGGCGCGCGCGTCCAGGTCCGCTTCCGAGGCGACGCGATGGCCGAGCGGTGCTGCGCAGGCATGCGGCGCCCGTGGGGCCGAGCGTGTGGCATCCAGCCGGTCGCGTAGCGCGAACCACGACGCCGAGATCGTGGCGGCCGCTGCGGGGGTTCTGCGCCTACCCGTCGCGGCAGGCGGGCGCCCAAGCGAAGTCGCATGGTGCCGGACGCGAGTCGTTCGCCTCAGGCCTTCCCGGGGACGAAGCCCAGCGCCACGCCGTTGTTGCAGTAACGCAAGCCGGTCGGCTTCGGCCCGTCCTTGAAGACGTGCCCGTGGTGGCCACCGCAGCGTGCGCAATGGTATTCCGTGCGCGGCAGGAGGAGCTTGTGGTCGATCTCGGTTTCGACGTGGCCGCGCAGCACGTCGTAAAAGCTCGGCCACCCCGTGCCGCTGTCGTATTTGAAGCGCGACGGGAAGAGCGGCAGGTCGCAGGCCACGCAGACGTAAACCCCCGCTCGCTTCTCGTGATTGAGCGGGCTGCTGTAGGGCGCCTCGGTGCCTTCCTCGCGCAGGATCTCGTACTGCGCGGGCGTGAGCAGTCTTTTCCACTCGGCATCGCTGCGCGTCAGTTTCCCGATGGGCGTCGCCACCGCCGGAACGCCCCGCGCGCCCCCGGCCCATAGCAGGACGGATGCGCCGCCTGCGAGCCCGATGAATGTTCGTCTTTCCATGTTCGCCTCCGTTTATTCGCTCTCGTACAGGGCCGGGAACTGCCGCTTGAGAGCGGCAAGCTTCGGCAGGTCGTGAATGACGATGTACGGCTGGGTCGGGTGCTTGGCGAGGTAATCCTGGTGATAGGCCTCGGCGTCGTAGAACGCCTCGAGCGGCGACAGCTCGGTGACGATCGGACTCGAAAACACGCGGGCCTTCTGCAACTGCGACAGATAGCGCTGGGCGACCCGCTTCTGCTCGGCGTCGGCGTAGAAAATCGCCGAGCGGTATTGCGCTCCGATGTCCGGTCCTTGCCGATTGCGCTGCGTCGGATCGTGCGCGACCGTGAAAAACACCTTCAAGAGCCGACCGTAGGTGATGCGCGCAGGATCGTATTCAATGCGCACCGCCTCGGCGTGACCGGTGTCTCCTGAAGCCACGC
>CBJMYK010000130.1:0-5188 GCA_966433795.1 uncultured Thiobacillus sp.
TCGGGTTCGCGCAGGATGACGCCGAGCAGTCGGTGCGACCCATGGCATCCGCCGAGGACGGCGCGGACTACCTCAATCACACTGCCGCGAGCTGGTCTGACGAGCAACTCATCGGTCGCGGAGCGGTGGGGCGCGCGCTGCGGGGCCGGCAGGTCGTGATCGTCGAGGACCTGCAGCACGACCCCGACGTCCAGCCGTGGATCGAAGCGGCAGCACAGCGCGGCTATCGCAGCCTGGTCGTGTTGCCGCTGCACGACGCACTGCGCACCTACGGGATATTCGCGCTGTTCGGCTCGGAGGTGACGCGCGTTGCCCCCGACGAGATGCGTCTCCTGCAGGAACTGACCGACGACCTCGCCTTCGGAATCGCGACGCTGCGCAGCCGCTGCGAGCAAGACCGGCTCCAGGAGGCGGTCTTCCGAATCGCCGCGGGGGTCTCGGCCAGCACGGGCACGGCATTTTTCGAAGAACTGGTGCAGAACATGACCGCTGCGCTGGGGGCGGACGCCGGCTTCATCGCTCGCATCCGCGCCGACGACGCGATGTCGGCCACGACGGTCGTCGCCTACGTCGACGGCGAGTTGATCGCCAATTTCGAATATCCGCTCGTCGGCACGCCGTGCGAGCATCTGGGCAACGCATCGAGTCACGTGATCGCGGCACGCGTCAGCGAACTGTTCCCCTGCACGGCGGAACTCAGCAAGCGGCAGGCGCAAGCCTATGTCGGGCACCGCCTCGAGAATTCGCGCGGTCAGCCGATCGGCCAGCTCTTCGTATTGTTCAGCCGCCCGCTGCATGAAACGGCCTTCATCACCTCGACCCTGCAGATCTTCGCCTCGCGCGTCGCCACGGAGCTCGAACGCCAGACGGCCGATGCGCATATCCGCCGCCAGGCGTCGCTGCTGGACAAGGCCCAGGACGCGATCATGGTGCGCGGCCTCGACAACTCGATCCGTTACTGGAACAAAGGCGCGGAGCGGCTCTATGGCTGGAAAGCTGACGAGGTCGTCGGCCAGTCGACGGAAATGCTGTTGTACAGCGATCCCACGGCTTTTCGCGAAAACACGCGCAAGGTCATCGAACAGGGCGAATGGAGCGGAGAGATCGCGCAGCTGTGCAAGGACGGAACGGCCCTCGTCGTCGAAGCGCACTGGACGCTGCTGCGCGACGACAACGAGCTGCCGGATGCGATCCTCGCAATCAATACGAACGTCTCCGAGCGCAAGGCCGCCGAGCGCGAAATCGAGCAACTCGCGTTCTACGATCACCTCACCGGTCTGCCCAACCGCCAGCTGCTGCGCGACCGCCTGAACCACGCGATGCGCGCGCGCAGCGAGCAAGTGGGCGCGCTGCTTTTTATCGACGTCGACAACTTCAAGACGCTGAACGACACCTTGGGTCATGCGATCGGCGATCTGCTGCTGCAGCAAATCGCGCAGCGCCTGCAGACCTGTCTGCGCAAGGGCGACACGCTCGCGCGCCTGGGGGGAGACGAGTTCGTCATCGTGCTGGAAGGCCTGTCGCCTGCGCCCGCCGAAGCCGGCGCCCTGGCGACACGGGTCGGCGAAAAAATCCTCGCGAGTTTCGCCCAGCCCTTCCATCTTTCCGATTACGTCCACCACTGCACGTCGAGCATCGGGATCACACTCTTTAACGATCAGCCCACCACGCTGGACGAATTGCTGAAGCGCGCCGATCTCGCGATGTACCAGGCCAAGGCGCACGGCCGCAACGCGCTGCGCTTCTTCGATCCCGCGATGCAAGCGGTCGTCGCGGCGCGCGCGGAGCTCGAAGCCGACCTGCGCGAGGCGTTGAAGCGCCGCGCCTTCGAGCTGCACTACCAGGCCCAGGTCGACGGCGAAGGTTGCGTGCGCGCCGCGGAAGCGCTGTTGCGCTGGCAACATCCGCAACGCGGCTGGGTCGCGCCAGCGTCCTTCATCCCCCTGGCTGAGGAAACCGGCCTCATCCTGCCGCTCGGGCGCTGGATTCTCGACGCCGCGTGCGCACAATTGGTCGTGTGGTCCGAACTGCCGCACATGGCCGATCTCACGCTTGCGGTCAACGTCAGCGCTCGCCAGTTCCGTCAGGGAGATTTCGTCGCCGAGGTGCTCGCAGCGATCGAGCGCTCCGGGGCCGACCCGCGGCGGCTCAAGCTCGAACTGACCGAAAGCCTGATGCTCGACAACCTCGACGAGACGGTCCTCAAGATGAGCGCACTCAAGGCGCATGGCATCGGCTTTTCGCTCGACGACTTCGGCACGGGTTATTCGTCGCTGGCCTATCTGAAGCGTCTTCCGCTCGATGAGATCAAAATCGACCAGTCCTTCGTCCGCGACGTCCTGGCCGACGCCAACGACGCTTCGATCGCTCGCAGCATTCTCGCGCTCGGGAAGAGCCTGAATCTTGCCGTCGTCGCCGAGGGCGTCGAGACGGACGCCCAGCATGCCTTCCTCGCGGATCATGGATGCCAGGCCTACCAGGGGTATTTATTCAGCAAGCCGCAGCCGGCCCGGCTCTTCGAAATCTGGGGCGCGGCACAGCGGTGCGCCGGCCGTGACTCGGACGGCAGGAACGAGCGCCTATAATGGTGCGTCCTGTCGGAGGCCTCTTATGATCGCGCGCCTGTTCCTCCTCCTGCTCTTCGTCTGGCCGCCGGCCTACGCCGCGGAGAACGTCGACGTGACGGTGGCGATGGAAGCCGTGCAGCTCGGCCGTCACAGCTATTTCGTGCAGGGCCTGCCGGGCGCCGCCTCGAGCGAGAATCAGGGCTTCATGTCGAACGCCGGCTTTGTCGTCACGCGCGATGGCGTCGTGGTATTCGATGCGCTGGCGTCACCGCCGCTGGCCGAGAAACTGCTCGCACTGATCCGCACCATCACCCGCGAGCCGATCAGGCGCGTGATCGTGAGCCATTACCATGCCGACCATTTCTACGGGCTGCAGGTCTTCAAGGCGCAAGGTGCCGAGATCTGGGCCCATCGCCTTGCCGAAGGTGCGACCCGTACCGAGGACGCCGCGCTGCGGCTGAATCAGCGCAAGGAAGCGCTGTTCCCGTGGGTCGACGACACCACCCGTCTGCTCGAAGCCGACCGCTTCGTCGACGGCGATGTCGATTTCGAACTCGGCGGCGTCCACTTCGCGCTCCGCCACGTCGGGGCAGCGCATTCCCGTGGGGACATGGCCCTTCTGGTGAAGGAGGACCGCGTACTTTACGCCGGCGATCTCGTCTTTCGCGGCCGGGTGCCGTTCGTCGGCGACGCCGACAGCGGAGCATGGATCGCCGCGCTCGACAAGCTGATCGCGCTCGACCCGGTGATACTCGTTCCCGGCCATGGCGCGCCCTCACGTGAGCCGCGTGCCGACCTCGTCTTCACCCGCGACTACCTCGGCTACCTGCGCGCCCGCATGGGTGAGGCGGCGCGCGATCTGGTTCCCTTCGACGAAGCCTACGCACGGACCGACTGGTCGAAATACCGCAACCTGCCAGCCTTCGACGAGGCCAACCGCGTGAACGCATACAACCAGTACTTGAGGCTCGAGCAGGAAAGCGAACCCTGACGCGCACGTACACGATCCCGGAACGCATACCGGAATCAAGGCGGCGCCCCAGGTCCGGGCCTGCCCTGCCGGATGATCGGACACTGGACTTCACTGGAAAAATTTTAGAAACGCCTACGCCATGCTCTGTTCTCCGGACGAACTCCTGCAGAAAAACAGCGCCTTGTCGGATACCTGGCGGCGCTACCAGGCGGCGCCCAGCTTCGAGAGCTTCGTCGAGCTCGCGGTCTCGATCAACAGCTTCACCGCCTATCTGATCGACAAGGGCATTGCCGGCCTGCATCACGCCAGCCATCAATTGGAGCAGGTGGCGCTCGCGCTTTTCAGCCAAGACGTTACGCACCCCTTGCCGCAAGCAGCCCTGGCCGACCTCGACGCGCGCCTGCTCGAACTCGGGCAGTTGACGCGGGCGCACGCGGCCGCCGCGGCGGGCGTCGTCGAACGACGTCAGGACCCCCAGCAGGGTGCCGACCGCGCCGATCAGACCTGGTTGATCACCGCCACGCCCTCCGCGTGGTCGGCGCTGCAGGCGCAGCTCGGGTATTTCGGCATGGCGGCGCAGTCGATCACGTGGGACGAGGCCCTGCCCGAGTCCGCCGGCGTCGCGCCGCTCCTGCTTCTCGACATGCGCGGCGTGTCGCAGCCCGACTGGGGCACGCGTCTTCAGAGCCTGCGCCAACGCTTTCCGACCGGTCAACTCATTTGCCTCGGCGTCGGCTCCGACTTCGACCAGTTGCAGCAGGCCCTGCGCGGAGGCTGCGACAGCTGTCTCTTGGACGGCACGCCTTCGCACGCGATCGTCGAGCATATCCTCGAGCTGAACGAGCGGCAGGAGCAGGAGACCTTCCGCGTCCTGATCGTGGAGGACTCGAAGACCGCAAGCCATATGATCCGGCGCACGCTGGCCGAAAGCCAGATCACCTCGGAGATCGTCAACGACCCGCGCCAGACCCTGAACGCGCTGAAGCAGTTCAATCCCGACCTGATCCTGATGGACATGTACATGCCCAACTGCACGGGCGTCGAGGTCGCGCGCATCATCCGTCAGCACGACGAATTTCTCGGCATGCCGATCGTCTATCTGTCCGGCGAGACGAACGTCGCGCTGCAGGTCGATGCCATGCGCCTCGGCGGCGACCATTTCCTCACCAAGCCGTTCAATCCGGTTTTCCTCAACACCATCGTCAAGAGCAAGATCGAGCGATACCGCGCGCTGCGCCGCTCGATGTACCACGACAGCCTGACTGGGCTGCTCAATCACTCGAGCGGCAAGAATACGCTCGACATGGTGCTGTCCGGCATCGCGCACGAGGGCGGCACGCTGTCGGTGGTAATGATGGACATCGACCACTTCAAGCAGGTCAACGACACCTACGGTCACCCGATCGGCGACCAGGTGATCCGCAGTCTGTCCTGGCTGCTCAAGCAGCGCTTGCGCAAGCACGACATTCTCTGCCGCTACGGCGGCGAGGAATTCCTCGTCGGCCTGCCGCATACGGACGCCGATCAGGCCCTTGCCGTGCTCGAGCGGGTACGCCAGGATTTCGAGCAGATTCGACACCCCTATCGCGACACCTATTTTCGCGCGAGCGTGAGCGCGGGCGTCGCGACCTACCCGCAGCATCAGAGT
>CBJMYK010000131.1:0-5167 GCA_966433795.1 uncultured Thiobacillus sp.
ACATCGTGATGGCCAAGATTCTCGGCTTGTGTCCCTTCATGGGGGTGTCGAAGAAACTGGAAACCGCGATCGGCATGGGACTCGCGACGACCTTCGTCCTGACCCTGGCGTCCGGCTCGAGCTACCTGATCAACGAATACCTGCTCGGCACCGAGCTGTTCTACCTGCGCACGCTGTCCTTCATCGTCGTGATCGCGGGGATCGTGCAGTTCACCGAGATGTTCATCCACAAGACGAGCCCGGTCCTTTATCAGGTGCTCGGGATTTATCTTCCGCTCATCACGACCAACTGCGCCGTGCTCGGAATTCCGCTGCTCAACGTCCAGGCGCAGCACGGCTTCGTCGAATCGCTGTTCTTCGGCGCCGGCGGCGCAATCGGATTCACGCTCGTGCTGATCCTTTTCGCCGGAATTCGCGAACGTCTCGACACCTGTGACGTGCCTGCGCCTTTCAAGGGCACGAGCATCGCGATGGTCACCGCGGGACTGATGTCGCTCGCCTTCATGGGCTTCTCGGGCCTCGTCAAGTAATGCTCACCGCGATCTGGGTGATGGTCGGACTGGCCGTCGCGATCGGTCTTGTGCTCGGCTGGTCGGCGATCCGCTTTAAGGTCGAGGGCAATCCCCTGGCCGAAAAGATCGACGCGATCCTGCCTCAGACACAGTGCGGACAATGCGGCTTTCCCGGCTGTCGGCCCTATGCCGAAGCGATCGCGAAAGGCGAGGCGGACATCAATCAGTGCCCACCCGGCGGCGAAGAGGGCGTGAAAAAGCTCGCGGAACTGCTCGGCGTCGAACCCAAGCCGCTCGACGAGGCCCACGGCACCCCCAAACCGAAATCGGTCGCCTTCATCGACGAGCAGACTTGCATCGGCTGCACGCTGTGCATCCAAGCCTGCCCGGTCGACGCGATCTCCGGCGCGGCCAAGCAGATGCATACCATCATCGCGGCCGAATGCACGGGCTGCGAGCTGTGCGTGGCACCGTGCCCGGTCGACTGCATCTCGATGGTCCCGCTCGCCGAAGACCTGCCGCACTGGAAATGGAAGCACCCGGTCGTGATGATGAAACAGGTCGCCGAAAGCGAACGCGTATGAGCCGCCCGCTGTTCCAGTTCAAGGGCGGGGTGCATCCGCCGGGGCACAAGGCTGAATCGAACACGCGGCCCATCCACGCGGCGCCGCTGCCGAAGAAGCTCGTCATCCCGCTGCGCCAGCACATCGGAACCCCCGCCAAGCCGGTGGTGGGTGTCGGCGACCGGGTCAAGAAGGGCCAGATCATCGGTGAAGCCGACGGCTACATCTCGACCGCCGTGCACGCGTCGAGCTCCGGCGTGGTCACTGCCGTCGACCTGCAGCCGGTTCCACACGTCTCCGGCCTCGCCGACTTGTGCGTCACGATCGAAACCGACGGCCGCGACGAATGGATCGCGCACGCACCGCTCGATCTCGGCGCGCCGCCGGCCGAGTTGCGCATGCGGCTGCGCGACCTCGGGATCGCGGGACTGGGCGGCGCGGTCTTTCCGAGCGCCGTGAAGCTCGACCCGGGCGCCGCCCAGCACTGCCCGACGCTGATCATCAACGGCGGCGAGTGCGAACCCTGGATCACCTGCGACGACGTGCTCATGCGTTATCACGCCGACGAGATCCTGCAGGGCGTGTCGGTCATGCGGCAGCTCCTCGGCAGCACCGAGATCCTGGTCGGCATCGAGGACAACAAGCCCGAAGCGCTCGCCGCGATGCGCGCCGCCGCCGCCGGGCTCGACTTCGCGCTGGAAATCGTCGCGGTCCCCGCCCGCTACCCGGCCGGCGGCGCCAAGCAGCTGATCGAGACCCTGACCGGCAAGCAGGTGCCGTCGGGCAAGCTATCGACCGACATCGGCATCCAGGTATTCAACGTCGGCACCGCGCGGGCGCTGGCGCGCGCGGCGTTTCACGGCGAGCCGCTGATATCGCGCCTGATCACGGTCACCGGCCACGTGCTGCGACCACAGAACTTCGAGGTGCTGATCGGCACGCCGATGCACACACTCATCACGCTCGCCGGGGAGCGCGACGGTAGCACTGGCGTGCTCATGGGCGGACCGATGATGGGGGTGCCGATGCCGAACCTCGAAGTCCCTGTCGTCAAGGCGACCAACTGCATCCTCGTGAAGTCGGACGCGCTCTTCCCCCCGCTGCCGCGCGCGCTTCCGTGCATACGCTGCACGCGCTGTGCCGACGCCTGTCCGGCCGAGCTGCAGCCGCAGGAGCTTTTCCGCTTTGCCAAGGCGGGCGACTTCGGCCGCGCCCAGGAATACCATTTGTTCGACTGCATCGAATGCGGCTGTTGCAGCTACGTCTGCCCCAGCCACATCCCGCTCGTCGATTTCTACCGTTACGCAAAGAGCGAAATCTGGGCGCGCGAAAAGGACAAGCGCGCGTCCGACCTCGCGCGCGAGCGCCACGAATTTCGTCAATTCCGGATCGAGCGGGAAAAGAAGGAAAAAGCCGAGAAGCTCGCCGCGAAAGCCCAGGCAAAGCGCGCAGAGATCGCCGCGAGTGCCGACGCCGAAGCGCCAGCGGCGCGCGATGCGGACGCCGACGCGAAGAAGGCGCTGATCGCCGCCGCCCTGGCGCGCGCTCAGGCCCAGAAAGCCGAATCGGCACCGAAAAACGTCGACGCGCTCACCGCCGGACAGCAGGAGGCGATCGAGGAAATCGAAGCGCGCCGGGCTAGAATCCGCGCACTCGCGCACCAGCCGCTCGAATCCGAAGAGAAAAATTCCTGATGCCGTCTCCCTACATCCTCGATCGAACGAGCGTCACGGTGGTCATGGCCTGGGTACTGGCCGCCCTGCTTCCCGCCACCGCGGTCTACGTCTGGTTGTTCGGACCGGGCATTCTGCTGACGCTGTCGCTCGCAACGGTCACTGCGCTCGCCGCCGAAGCCGCGATGCTCAAAGCGCGCGGCTATCCGCTCAAGCCCTTCCTCGGCGATCTTTCCGCGGTCGTCACAGCCTGGCTGCTCGCGCTTTCGCTGCCGTCGCTCGCGCCGTGGTGGCTGGTCGTCACCGGGACCCTGTTCGCGATCGTCGTCGCCAAGCACCTCTACGGCGGGCTGGGCCAGAACATCTTCAACCCCGCGATGGTGGGCTACGCGGTGCTGATCGTGTCGTTTCCGGTCCAGATGACGCAATGGTCGGGTCCGCTCGAGTTGACCGCGGCGCCGCTCAGCCTCGCGCAAAGCGCCGCCATCATATTCGGCGGCGACGTCTCCGCGAGCGTACTCGACGCCGTGACGATGGCGACGCCCCTCGATTCCCTGCGAACCGGCCTGCTGCAGCAGCATACCGTCGACGAGATCGTGACCCAGCCGATTTTCGGCCGCTTCGGCGGAACCGGCTTCGAATGGCTGGCGGCGGCCTTCCTCTTCGGTGGCTTGCTGCTGTGGGCGTTGCGCATCATCAGCTGGCAGGTTCCGCTCGCGTTTCTGGTCGCGGTTTGGCTCACCGCGGGTTTCCTGCACTTCTTCGATGCCGGCCGCTTCGGCGCGCCGTGGTTCCACCTGTTCGCGCCGTCGGTGATGCTGGGTGCCTTCTTCATCGCCACCGACCCGGTGTCGGGCGCGACAACACCACGCGGCAAACTGATTTTCGGCCTCGGGGCAGGATTTCTGACCATCGTCATCCGGACCTGGGGCGGCTTCCCCGACGGCGTCGCGTTTGCGATCCTGCTCATGAACCTGTGCGTGCCGCTGATCGACCAATACACGCAGCCTCGCGTGTACGGTGAGATCCGCAAGGAGCCGCACACGTGAGCATGAGCCGGCCGGCACGCAACGCGCTGCGCGCCGGAACTGTACTCGTCGTGTTCGCGATCGCCGGGACCGCGATGCTGGCGTTCACCCACGGCCGCACCGAGCCGGTCATCACCCGCAGCCGGCAGGCCGAGAAACTCGCCTTCATCGAGCAGGTCCTGCCGTCCCGGCTCTACAACAACGACCTGCTCGCGAGCGAGCGCCGGGTGCCGCGCGACGAACTGCTCGGCACCCGGCGCGCCTCGGCACTGTGGGTGGCACGGCAAGACGCTGTATTCAGCGGCGTCGTGCTGGAAGCGGTCGCGCCGGATGGCTACAGTGGGGATATCAGCCTGCTGGTCGGCATCGATGCGGGCGGGGTCGTGACCGGCGTGCGCGTCACGGCCCATCGCGAAACGCCGGGGCTGGGCGACTATATCGACCGCGCCAAGAGCCCTTGGATCGAGCAGTTTGTCGGCAAATCGCTCGATGCGCCGCCGCCCAAAGGCTGGAGGGTAGCCAAGGACGGCGGCGTGTTCGACGCACGGGCGGGCGCGACGATCACGCCGCGTGCGGTCGTCAAGGCGGTCCGGGGGGCGCTCGAGTACTTTGCCCGCCACCGCAAGACGCTGGCCGCACCGCCGCCTCAAGAGGAGAAAGACGCATGATGACCCTGAACGAATTCCGCGGCCTCTTCCACAACGGCCTCGTCAAGCAGAACACCGGCTTGGTGCAACTGCTCGGGCTGTGCCCGCTGCTCGCGATCAGCAGCAGCGTGGTCAACGCCTTGTCGCTCGGGCTGGCGACCATGCTCGTGATGGCGGCATCGAGCGGCGCCATCTCGGGCGTGCGCAACTTCGTACCGAACGAAATCCGTATCCCGGTGTTCGTCCTCATCATCGCCGCGCTCGTCACCGTGATCGACCTCGCGATGAACGCCTTCGTGCACCCGCTCTACCTCGTGCTCGGCATTTTCATTCCGCTCATCACGACCAACTGCATCGTGCTCGCGCGCGCGGACGCCTTCGCCGCGAAGAATCGCCCGCTGCATAGCGTCGTCGACGCCGTCGCGATGGGCCTCGGGCTCACGCTGGTCCTGATCGTGCTCGGCGCGATTCGTGAACTCGTCGGCCAGGGCACGCTGTTTTCCGGCATCGACCTGGTCTTCGGCGCAGACGCCAAGCAGTTCGTGCTGCATGTGCTGCCCGACTACCGCGGCTTCCTGCTCGCCGTCCTGCCGCCCGGCGCGTTCATCGCGCTCGGACTGTTGATCGCGGCCAACAACTGGAACAAGGCGCGCGTCGAACACCGTGCACGGGCCGCCGTGCCCGCAGCGGCGTGAAATCGGCGTTGCGGCGGCAGCCCCGGGAAGGTCTTCCGCACGATCGCCT
>CBJMYK010000132.1:0-5152 GCA_966433795.1 uncultured Thiobacillus sp.
GAGCCGGAGGGTGCCGGGGCCGGCGTACAGGTGGTTGATCCAGGCCAGCTGGCGGTTGCGAGTCTTGAAGCGACCGGCCGCGGCGCCGTCCAGATCGGACTTGAGGTCGTCGGTACCCTGGGAGAGCTCGATGCGGCTCTGCCAGTCCGGCGACCAGCGGTTCTCGCTGTAAGCGCGAAGCGCGGTCAAGGTCTGATCGCTGTGATTCTCGTAGGCGCCGTCGAACTCGATATCGCCGCGCGAGCGAAAGGCGGTCAGGCCGACGTCGTGACCGGTCAGGATGCGATGCGAGAGATTGAGATTCAGCGTGGTGTTCTCATAGGTGTCGTCGTCGGCGTCGGCGGCGGTGAAATCGCCATAGGGCCCCGGAAGATATCGCGGGTCGACGCTGGAGAATCCGCCGGCGCGCGTGCGCGCGGCGCCGAAGTGCACACGGGTGCCCCCCATCTCGCCGCCGAGGGCCAGGGCGAGCTTGCGGGCATCGTCGGGGCCCGCACCGATCTTGCCCGAGACCTTGAGGCCGCCGGCGCCGCGCCGTGTGAAGATCTGTACCACGCCGCCGATGGCTTCGGAACCGTAGACGCTCGACACGTTGCCGCGGACGATCTCGATGCGATCGATCCCGTCGAGCAGAATCTGGTCGATCGACGTCGTCCCGGACGAAACGGAGTTGACACGCACGCCGTCGATCAGCAGCAGCACATGGTCGGCTTCCGAGCCACGGATGCGGATGGCGCTCTGGGCGCCGAGGCCGCCAGTCTGTGCGATCTCAACCCCGGATTCCTGGCGCAGCAGCGTGGACAGGTCGGTCGCGGTCGACGACTCGATGTCAGCCCGGGTGATGACGGTGGTGTGCTGTAGCGGCGCTGCCAGCGCTTGCGAAGCACGGGTAGGCGTCACGACGATGGTCTCGCCGACGTATTCCGGCAGTGTTTCAGCATGGGTGGAGGGAACGAAGACAGTGCCCAGGGCGAGCACGAGTGCGGTTTGACGCATGATGGAGGTCCAGTTTGAGCGCCTGCCTCCCGCAAGCGCGTTGCACGATCCGCTGGGCGAGGTGCCCAGGGCTCAGGCCGGTATCCGGGCTTGCGCTTCAAGTGCATCGCCTTCCCGGGTCGAACCCAGTGGCGTGTGTGATGGACCGTTTAGCGCTTACCGTTGCGGGGGCAGCACAGGCTTGGTGAAGCGACCTGTTTCCCGTTTAACCGACGCCGCGGAAGGCCGCGCCGGCACCTGAAGGCGCGCATTATACCGACCCGGTGACCGCCGATTGACCGGCCGCACGTCGGCCCCTATAGTCGCGCCATGCACGCTGAACTCGATACCCTAGAAGCCAAGGTCCGCCAAGTCGCGGAGCTCTGCCATAGCCTGCGGCGCGAGAACGTCGCCCTGCGCCAGCAGCTGGTGGCGGCGCAGCAGGAAAACAAGCAGGCGACTGCCCGGCTCGACGCCGCGAAGGCGCGCTTGCAGGCGCTGCTCGAAAAATTGCCGGAGGAAAACTGATGGCCGGGCCGCGCTCGATCGAGATCAACATCCTGGGCCGCGCCTACAAGGTCGCGTGCTCGCGCGAGGAGGAGTCGGCGCTGATCGCCGCCGCCGACTATCTGGACGAGAAGATGCGCGACATCCGCGACAAGAGCAAGGTGATCGGCGCCGAGCGCATCGCGATCATGGCCGGGCTCAACCTCGCGCACGAACTGCTGACCCAGGGCGGCGCCGGTCTCGTCGACACGGCGCGCGCACGGCTGGCGCAGTGCAACGCCCAGCTCGATTCCGTGCTGGAAGATCAGGACAAACTCTTCTAAACTGTGCTCACTCCCTGCAGTGTTCGAGGCTGGCTGCAATTTCTCTGAACCAATGCACTCGTGCACGGCTGCCGTCTATTCCGATGCGGGTGTGCGCGTGACACGTCTCATGTGCCCAAAGCATCTTTGATGGCGGCCATCTTGAACCCAGGTTCAAGAGTCCGCGGCCAGTCACGGCACAGGCGGGGAGCCTTATTTCAGGATGGACAAGTACGCGCTTAGGCGTCAGCTGAAGGCCGCGCGCAATGCGCTGCGGCCCTCCGAACGGCGCCGGGCGGCGCGCGCTTCGCTCCGTCTCGCCCTGGGCCACGGCTTGTTGCTGCGGGCGCAACGGATCGGTTTTTATCTTCCCCAGGGCGGCGAATTCGACACCCATCCCCTCCTCGACCATGCCCTCGGCATGCAGCGCGACTGCTATCTTCCGGTGCTCCCGCGGCGCGGCCGCGTCATGCGCTTCGGTCGCATCGCGCACAACACGCGAATGAGCAGGAACCGCTACGGCATCCCCGAACCTTTCGACCCCACGCCCTTACGTGCGCGCCAGCTCGATCTGTTGCTGATGCCGCTGGTCGGCTTCGACGCCGCCGGCTATCGACTCGGAATGGGCGGGGGCTACTACGACGCCACACTCGCCTTCATGCATCACCGGCGCCACTGGCGCAAGCCGCGCCTGATCGGCGTCGCCTACGAATGCCAGCGCGTCGACGTCCTGCCCCACGACCCGTGGGACATGCCGCTCGACGCGGTGCTCACCGAGCGCCGGCTGTACCGCTTCAATTCGCGGCGGCGCGCCGTCTCCTCCGTGCTCAGCGCGCCTTGATTTCGCGATCGAGTTCGCCGCTCTTCAACCGGGCCTGATAGTCGGACAGCATCGCGCGCACCTTGCCGCTCAGAAGATAGAGCCCGAGCAGGTTGGGGAACGCCATGGCAAGCACCAGGAGATCGGTGAAATCGACCATGTTCGCAGCGCTCGCGACTGAGGCGACGACGATGAAGAGGAGAAACAGCAGCCGGTAAACGAGCGAGGTGCGCTCACCGAACAGGTAGGCCCAGCAGCGCTCGCCGTAATAGGACCAGGAGATCATGGTGCTGTAGGCGAACAGCACGACCGACACCGTGAGGATGATCGGGAACCAGTCGGACACCGTTGCAAAGGCCACCGAAGTCAAGGCGGCGCCCTTGCTGGCCTCGCGCAGTTCGAGCGTCGCCGGATCGTTGTAGACGCCGGTGATGACGATCACGAGCGCGGTCATCGTGCAGATGATGATCGTGTCGATGAAGGGTTCGTAGAGCGCGACCATGCCCTGGCGAATCGGGTACTTGACCGACGCGGTCGAGTGCACGATCGCCGCCGACCCGAGACCGGCTTCGCTCGAGAACACCGCGCGTTTGAAGCCCTGGACGAGAACGCCGACCATCCCGCCTGCGACCGCGACCGGCGCGAACGCTTCGGTCACGATTTTCGAAAGTGCCTCCGGGATCTGTGCCGCGTTGGCGATCAGTATCCACAGACAGGCGGCGAGATAGAGCAGGATCATGGTCGGCACGACCGCCTCGGCGGTGTGCGCGATGCGGCGCAGGCCGCCGATGATGACGATCCCCACCGCGAGCGCGACGATGAGGCCGTAAGCGATCGGCGTGTCGTTGAAAAAGGGGATCTGCTCCTGCACGGCGCCGAGCGATTGGCTGACCTGGAACGCGCTGCCTGCGCCGAAGGAGCCGAGCACGGTGAAGACGGCGAACACGCCGGCCAGGACCTTGCCCGTGCGCGGCAAGTTGAACTCGGCGAAGCCCTTCGACAGATACTCCATCGGTCCGCCCATGATGCGGCCGTCGGGACGAATCTCGCGGTAGCGCTGCGCGAGCGTCGCCTCGGTGAACTTGGTCGTCATGCCGAGGAAGCCGGCGACCATCATCCAGAAGGTCGCGCCCGGCCCGCCGATCGAAATCGCGATCGCGACACCGGCGATGTTGCCGAGCCCGACCGTCGCCGAGAGCGCGGTCGTTAGCGCCTGAAACGAACTGACCTCGCCCTTGTCGTCGGCGGTGTGGTACTTGCCGGTCAGTATCCTGAAGCCGTGGCGCATCATCCTGAGGTTGACGAAGCTGAAGCGCAGCGTCAGAAACACCGCGCCGACGATGAGCCAGGCGACGATGAAGGGCACGACGGGCTCGCCCGGGAAGACGTCGTAGAAGATGACGCTCGCGAGATAGCCGTTGATGGTGCCGAAAAAGGCGTCGATGCGGCCCGGTTCGGCTGCCAGCGCAAGCTGCGGAAACAGCGCCGCGCCTGCCATGAAGAAATAATGAATCACCGTCAGGACTCCCCCTGGAATTCTTGTTGGTCGCAACGATAACAAACTTGGCGCGGAAACGCGTCCGCAGAAACGACAAAGCCGGCGCGAGGCCGGCTTTGATGAACAGCGTATCAGATCACTTCAGGCTGAGAACCCAGGCGACGATCTTGTGCGCGTCTTCGGTCTTGACCTGCGGGTTCGGCGGCATAGGGATCTGTCCCCACACGCCCTTGCCCCCGGCCTTCACCTTGGCGACCAGTCGCTCTTCGGCGCCCTTGTCGCCGGCGTATTTCTTGGCGACTTCCTTGAACGCGGGGCCGACGATTTTCTTGTCGACGCCGTGGCAGGACATACAGGCGTTCTTCTGGGCCAGCGCCAGCGCGTCGTCGGCCGAAGCTCCGGCGGACATTGCCAGCAGGGCAGCAGTCGCTGCAGTCATCATCAACTTGTTCATCATTACAGTCTCCGTGGAGGTCGGGTGGGATTGCGGGTGCGACGTGATTACGCGCTAGCATCTTTAAGGAAAAACCCGCGCCGCGCAAGACGCTGGTTTGGTTATTTGCTACCAAAATCCATAGAAGATAATTATCCCCGCATATCCTTATTTATCGGAACCTGCCACGCCGGCCGGTCTATCCCCGTGCCGAGGTCGCCGCCCGGCCGACGCCGATGAGATCGCCGCCTCACGGTCGTTCTCATGGCAGGGGTAGTCGATTCGGGGCGGCCGAGCGGCACCGCTCAGGCGAGTATGGCCGCAAGGTCGGTGAGCGGCGGCTGGCAGGCGCTGCCGCTGCAGATCCACGCCGTCGGGCACTCGCTTTCGGGTTTGTCGAGGGCGGCGGGCACGCTCAGGCCGTTTCGTAGCACGAGCAACATGTCGCGCGCGCCGAGCCGCGGCGCGAGGCGCGCCGCCCACGCGTGCAACGACGCCTCGGGCCCGCGCAGCACGATCACGCGTGGCGGCCTGAGCGCTTCGTCGAGCACGGCCAATAGCGTCGGATAGGCAATCGGCTGCTGCGCGACCTGGGGCAGAAATAGGCGCAGGCAGCG
>CBJMYK010000133.1:0-5144 GCA_966433795.1 uncultured Thiobacillus sp.
ACACCGGCGCACCGGACGCGGCTGACTTGGGGATGCGCCACGCGGCACCGGCGGCGTTCTGGTGGGTGCTGGCCGGGGGGCTCGCGACCCTCGTCGCACTCTACGCGCTGTTCACCTTCGCCCGCCTCGAAATCTTCAAGATGCTGCTGACTTCGTTCTTTCCGCTGGCGATTCTGATCCTCGCCGTGCTCGGGACCATCGTGTTCGGGTTGGCGACTCCGACGGAAGCGGCCGCGGTCGGCTCCTTCGGCGGCTTCGTTCTCGCCGCGCTGTACCTCTCGCTGAACAGGCCGCGCGCGCAACGGCGCACGTTGCGCGCAAGCTGGATTCCGCTGTGGTCGCTGTTCGCCGTCTCGGTCGTGTGGTTCATCCTGTTCCAGACCGGACTGCTGCCGTCCGGCCCGCCAGACTGGGTCGGCTGGCTGTCGCTGGCCGCGGTCGGACTGTGGTGCCTGCTTGCCGTACCGCAGGTGGCGATGCTGCCGACCGTGCGTGAGTCGGTCTTTCTCAGCGCCAAGACCTCGGCCATGGTGTGCTGGCTCTTCGTTGGGTCGTCGATCTTCTCGGCGGCCTTCGCGCTCCTCGGGGGGCAAGCCTTGGTCGAGCAGTGGGTCGTCTCGATGAACCTGACCCCGACCGAATTCATGCTTCTGTCGCAGGTCATCATCTTCGTCCTCGGCTGGCCGCTGGAGTGGACCGAGATCATCGTGATCTTCATGCCGATCTTCATTCCGCTCCTCGCGCATTTCAACATCGACCCGCTGTTCTTCGGCCTGATGGTCGCGCTCAACCTGCAGACGGCTTTCCTGTCGCCGCCGGTTGCGATGGCCGCCTTTTACCTCAAGGGCGTGGCGCCGCCGCACGTGAGCCTCGGCCAGATCTTCGCCGGCATGCTGCCCTTCATGGCGATCCAGGTGGTCGCGATGGCCATGCTCTACCTGTGGCCGCAGATCGGTTTGTGGCTGCCTGATCTGTTGTACAACTAGCAAAGCGGCACGCCGCCTTCACGGAGAAAAACGATGAATGTCGCGTTTATCGGCCTCGGCATCATGGGCAATCCGATGGCACTCAACCTGCGCAAGGCCGGCCATATGGTGGCGGTTTATGGGCGGCGCCCCGATGCGCTCGCGGCGGCAGCCGCGGCCGGTTGCGCGACCTGCGTATCGATCGCAGACGCAGCGCGACGCGCCGAGGTCATCGTCATCATGGTGCCGGACACCCCGGACGTCGAAGAGGTCCTCTTCGGCGAGGAGGGCGTCGCGGCGGGCGTGAGCCCCGGCTCGGTCGTCGTCGACATGAGCACGATCTCGCCGACCGCAACCCGGACTTTCGCCAGGCGGCTGCAGGAACAGGGCGTCGAAATGCTCGACGCGCCAGTGTCGGGTGGCGAAGTCGGCGCGATCAACGCCAGCCTGTCGATCATGGTAGGCGGCAAGCCCGAGGTGTTTGAGCGGATCAGGCCGCTATTCGAGGCGATGGGCAAGAACATCGTGCGCGTCGGCGATCACGGCGCGGGCCAGGTCGCGAAGGCCTGCAATCAGATCGTCGTCGCGGTCACGATCGAAGGCGTCGCCGAGGCGCTGATCTTCGCGCGCAAGAACGGCGTCGACCCGGCGACAGTGCGGAACGCCCTGATGGGCGGCTTCGCCGGCAGCCGCATCCTCGAAGTCCACGGCAGGCGCATGCTCGACAACGACTACACGCCAGGCTTCAAGACCCGGCTGCACCAGAAGGATCTCAACATCGTCATGCAGACCGCGAACGAAACCGGACTTGCGCTGCCGGCCGCCGCGCTCGCGATGCAACATCTCAACGCGCTGATGGAAACCGGTGGCGCCGAGCTCGACTCGGCGGCGATGATGAAGATCGTCGAGCGCGAATCGGGTCTGGAACGCGGATGAAGCGCCGCATCGTGTTTCTCGACCGTGCCAGCCTGATCGCGACACTGCGCCCGCCTTCGTTCGCGCATCAGTGGATCGACTACGCCCAGACGCCTGCACAGGACGTGGCCGAGCGTCTCGCGGGCGCCGAGATCGCAGTCGTCAACAAGGTCGCGCTCTCCGCGCGGGTGCTGGCGGAAGCGCCGCGCGTCAAAATGATCGCCGTCGCAGCAACCGGCACCGACAACGTCGACCTGGCCTACTGCCGGGCCCACGGGATCGTTGTATCGAACATCCGCGGCTACGCCGTGCATACGGTTCCCGAGCACGCCTTCATGCTGATTCTCGCGTTGCGCCGCAATCTGCTCGGCTGGCGCGAGGATGTGCGCGCCGGCCTGTGGGAGAAAACGGACCAGTTCTGCCTGTTCACGCGACCGGTCAACGACCTTTACGGCAGCACGCTCGGGCTCGTCGGCTACGGCGCGCTCGGCCACGGCATGCAAAGGCTCGCCGAAGCCTTCGGCATGAGGGTCCTGATCGCCGAGCACAAGAACGCGGCGCGCGTGCGCGACGGGCGCATCGAATTCGACCGCGTCCTGCGCGAAGCCGACGTGATCTCGCTGCACACCCCGCTGACGGACGAGACGCGGCACATGATCGCGGCGCGCGAGTTCGGCCTGATGAAGCCGAGCGCGATCCTTATCAACACCGCACGCGGCAATCTGGTCGACGAGGCCGCGCTCGCGGCGGCGCTGCTGGCCGGCACGATCGCCGGCGCCGGCTTCGACGTGCTCTCGGTCGAGCCGCCGCACGATGGCAATCCGCTGCTCACGCTCGATTTGCCCAACTTCCTCCTCACCCCGCACGTCGCTTGGTCGAGCCGCGAGGCGATGCAAGCGCTCGCGGACCAGATCATCGACAACATCGAGGCCTTCGTTGCCGGAACCCCGCGCAACGTCGTGAGCTGAGGAGGCAATGCGCGCCCGCGTCGCAGTCGCCGGCCTTCAGGTCGCCCCATCGCTGGCGGACCTGGTGCGGGACGAGATCGCGCCCGACAGCGGGATTCCCTGCGAGCGGGCATGGCAGGGCTTCTCCGAAATCGTGCGAGCGTTCACGCCGCGCAATCATGCGCTCCTGGCGCGGCGCGACGCATTGCAGGCGCAGATCGACGCCTGGCATCTCGCGCGCAAAGGCCACGCGCACGATGCCGCCGCCTATCAGCGCTTTCTGCGCGAGATCGGCTATCTTCTGCCCGAAGTCCCGGACTTCACGATCGCGACCGAACGCGTCGACGACGAAATTGCACGCGTCGCCGGCCCGCAGCTCGTGGTGCCGGCTGATAACGCACGCTACGCGTTGAACGCGGTGAACGCGCGCTGGGGCAGCCTGTTCGATGCCTTGTACGGCACCGACGCGATTTCGGACGCGGGCGGTGCGGCGAGACAGGCGAGATTCAATCCGGTGCGCGGCGCCAAGGTCGTCGCGACCGCAATGGCTTTTCTCGACGACGCGGCGCCGCTACGCGACGGCAGCTACATCGACGCGGTCGCCTACGTGATCCGAGACGGACAGCTTTCGGTCACGCTCTCGGACGGCACGCACACGGCTTTACGCCACCCGGCGCAGTTCAAGGGCTTCCGTGTGAACGGCCGAGACCTCGTCTCGCTGCTGCTTGTGCACCATGGTCTACACATCGATATCGGCTTCGACACCGATCATCCGATCCGCCAACTGCACCCGACCGGAATCCGCGACATCCACCTGGAAGCCGCGCTCACGACGATCGTCGACTTCGAAGATTCCGTAGCGGCGGTCGACGCCGACGACAAGGTCGGCGTCTATCGCAACTGGCTCGGACTGATGAAGGGCGCGCTTACGAGTAGCTTCGACAAGGACGGCAAGACCGTGACCCGGGCCCTGAACCCGGACCGCCGCTATCTTGCGCCTGACGGACGCCATTTCGACATCCCGGGCCGTAGCCTGATGCTCGTGCGCAACGTCGGCCACTTGATGACGACCGACGCCGTGCTCGACGAACACGGAAGCGAAGTCTTCGAGGGACTACTCGACGCCTTCATCACCGCCTATTGCGCCTTACACGACTTGCGAGGCGGCGGATGCTTTCGCAATAGTCGCGCCGGCAGCGTCTACGTCGTCAAGCCGAAGCAGCATGGGCCTGAGGAGGTGGCCTTCACGGTCGACCTGTTCGCACACGTCGAGGACGTTTTCGACCTGCCGAGAAACGCGCTCAAGCTGGGCCTCATGGACGAAGAGCGCCGCACGACGCTCAATCTCAAACCCTGCATCCGCGCGGCGCGCGAACGCCTGATCTTCGTCAATACCGGCTTTCTCGACCGCACCGCCGACGAGATCCACACCTCGATGGAGGCGGGGCCGGTACTACGCAAGGGCGACATGAAGTCGGCAATCTGGCTGCGCGCCTACGAGGACTGGAACGTCGACATCGGTCTTGCCTGCGGCCTCTCCGGCCGCGCGCAGATCGGCAAGGGCATGTGGACCATGCCCGACCGCATGGCGGCCATGATAGCGGCGAAGCAGGCGCATCCGGAGGCCGGCGCCAACTGCGCGTGGGTGCCTTCGCCGACCGCGGCGACGCTGCATGCGCTCCACTATCACCGCGTCGACGTCTTCGCCCGCCAGCGGGCGCTGCGCGGGCGGGCGCCGCGTTCAATCGACGACTTGCTGGCGCTTCCGGTCGTCGAGAAGCCGTCCTGGTCCGCCGCCGAAATCCGGCAGGAGCTCGACAACAACGTCCACGGGCTGCTCGGCTATGTCGTACGCTGGATCGACCAGGGCGTCGGCGCGTCGAAAGTCCCGGACATCGACGAGATCGGACTGATGGAGGATAGGGCGACGCTGCGCATCTCGAGCCAGCATATCGCCAACTGGATGCGCCATGGCGTCGTCGACGAGGCCCAGGTGAGAGAAAGCCTGGCGCGCATGGCGCGCCTGGTCGACCGTCAGAACGCCGGCGACGGCCATTACATCGGCATGGCTCCGCATTACATCAGTCTCGCCTTCCAGGCCGCCCGAGACTTGGTCTTCCACGGCCGGCGCGCGCCCAATGGCTACACCGAGCCAACCCTGCATCGATACCGGCGCGCATTCCTGGCCGCGCTACGCGGCGAGTGAGCGCCGCGCAGCGGACTAACTGGCCGCCTCGGCGAAACCCCTCGTGTGGCGGCCGAGAAGCGCCGTCGCGTCGTGGCCGGACATCGGGACACTGTAGTAGTGCCCTTGCAT
>CBJMYK010000134.1:0-5127 GCA_966433795.1 uncultured Thiobacillus sp.
CTAACGTAGAGCTAACCGGCGGCGCTTTAGCGCCGTCCAGCGACCGGAGGGAGCGGGGTTGAGCGCCGGGTTAGAGGAATTTGTCATGCACCCGGAGCCTTACCAATACGATGCGATGCTTGGCGTTGATCCTTGTTTGATACTGCCGCGTCGATTTTCGAAGCGGTGGTTTCAAAACCTTCTAGCGTTTTCTGGGACGAGGCGCTTGCTAGGAGATTTGCGTGCTTTGTTTCTTTCGCCGCGTGCCACTTGGCGAGGAGAACGGGCGCACTGTGATGAGTTTCTATCAGAGCAAAGCATAGAGCTTCTAGCGAAGCTACCGCGCCAACAAGATAGTCGTTGCGGTCACGGTCGGCATCTGTCATTGGTGCATTCCTCTAACGTAAAGTGTCCATCCTAAATGACGCTCTATAAGGCGTCATTCCGGGTGGAATTTCAGAAAATGTGATACAAATCATTTTGTTATCAATATTTAGGGCGTCCTAACATGGCCACGAATGCGTCGCTGACTCAGTCGCCCCGCCTGCTGGATCAGGTGCGCGGCAAGATCCGCCTGAAGCATTACAGCATCCGCACCGAGCAGGCTTACGTGGACTGGATTAAACGCTTCGTGTTGCACTTTGACAAGCGCCACCCCGCGGAGATGGGAGCGCGCGAAGTCGAGGCGTTTTTGACGCATCTCGCGCTGCACGGCAAGGTGGCGGCGGCGACGCAGAATCAGGCCAAGTCGGCCTTGCTGTTTCTGTATCGCGAGGTGCTCGAGCAGGATTTGCCCTGGCTGCAAAACGTGGAGCAGGCCAAGGCGCCCAAGCGTTTACCCGTGGTGCTCACCCCGACGGAAGCGCAGGCGGTGCTGTCGCGCCTGAACGGCACGCACCGGTTGGTCGCGGGATTGTTGTATGGGTCCGGGCTGCGCATCATGGAGGCGCTGCGGCTTCGGGTTAAGGACGTGGAGTTTGCGCGCGGCGAGATCCTCGTGCGCGAGGGC
This sequence comes from uncultured Thiobacillus sp., assembly GCA_966433795.1. Taxonomy (GTDB): domain Bacteria; phylum Pseudomonadota; class Gammaproteobacteria; order Burkholderiales; family Thiobacillaceae; genus Thiobacillus. Next base: position 989 of record CBJMYK010000134.1, read on the forward strand.
AAGGGATTCAAGGACCGGGTGACGATGCTGCCTGCGGTGTTGATCGACCCGCTGAAGCTACATCTGAAGCAGGTCCGTGAGCTGCACGATCGCGATGTGGCCGAGGGGTTTGGCGAGGTGTATCTGCCTTATGCGCTTGATCGGAAGTATCCGGGCGCGGCGCGGGAGTGGGGCTGGCAGTATGTTTTTCCTTCAAAGAACCGATCCGTCGACCCGCGCTCGGGCGCAGTGCGACGGCATCACGTCCAGGATCAGGCGATCCAGCGCGCAATCCGCCAGGCCGTGCGCGACGCCGGAATCGTCAAGCCGGCCACGCCGCATACACTGCGCCATTCGTTTGCCACGCACTTGCTTTCGAACGGGTACGACATTCGCACCGTGCAGGAACTGCTCGGCCACAAGGACGTTTCGACGACGATGATTTACACCCATGTATTGAACAAGGGCGGGCGCGGCGTGACGAGCCCGCTCGATATGTGATGAGAGACGAGGACTACATGCGCGCGGCGCTCGAACTCGCGGCCGAGGGCGCAGCGGCGGGCGAGGTTCCGGTCGGCGCGGTCGTCGTGCTCGATGGCGAGATCATCGGGCGCGGCTATAACCAGCCGATTTCGAGCCACGACCCGACTGCCCACGCCGAGGTAATGGCGCTGCGCGACGCGGCGGCGCGCACCGGCAACTATCGGCTTGTGGGCTGCACGCTCTATGTGACGATGGAGCCCTGCGTGATGTGCGCCGGTGCGATCCTGCATGCGCGTATCGCGCGCGTCGTCTACGGTGCGCGCGAATACAAGACCGGTGCGCACGGCAGCATCGTCGACGTCTTCGCCGAGCCGCGGCTCAATTTCCATTGCGAGGTCGCGGGCGGGGTGTTGGCCGAGGAATGCGCGGCGACGATCTCGGGGTTTTTCGAGGCACGCCGGCTGGAGAAAAAAAAGGAGACGACGCAGTGAACGAGCGGGTGATCGACGTCGACATCGCGCGGCAGCGGCTCTATCTGTGGGAGCGCTTCCCCGACGGCGACATGCTGATCCGCGAGTATCCGGTGTCGACGGCGGCCAGGGGCGCGGGCGAGGAAAGCGGCAGCTATTGCACGCCGCGCGGGCGGCACCGCATCGCGCAGAAGATCGGCGCGGGCGCGCCGCTCTTTGCGGCATTCAAGGCACGCGAGGCGACGGGAGAGATGTGGACGCCCGGACTGGACGCCGAAAATCCCGGGCGCGACTGGATCCTCACGCGCATCCTCTGGCTCGAAGGCCTCGAACCGGGCCGCAATCACGGCGGCACGGTCGACAGCCACGACCGCTACATCTACATCCACGGCACGAACGAGGAGCACCGCCTCGGCACGCCGGCGTCGCACGGCTGCGTCCGTATGAAGAATGCCGACGTTGCCGAGCTTTTTGACCTGGTCGAGGTCGGGACCGAGGTCAGGATTTCCTAGCCACGGCGTGCCAGCCTCCAACTCGCGGCGGGCTTACAAAGCCATCGGCTTGTTGTCGTTGAGATTGAGCCAGCCCTTGGCGATCCGGTAGATGAACCAGACGTAGGCAACGCCGAGGACGACCCAGCCGATCAGGATGAAAACCGTGATCGAGCCGAGGACGAACCAGACGACGCTCCACCAGAAGGTGCGGATCTGCCAGGTGAAGTGGCTCTCGAGCCAGGTGCCGCGGGCGTCGTCCTTCTTGATGTAATTCAGCACGATCGCGACGATGGCGGTCACGCCGACGACCAGCGAGAGCGCGTAAAGCGCGTAGACGACCGTCGTCAGCGACTTCAGGCTCGCGAGCTTCGTGTCGTCGGCGACGCCGTTGTCGGGGCTCGTGTTCATCGACGCGCCTTCTCGTAGATCGGCATCATTTGCGGCACAAGCGCGTTGAGCGCCTGGATGCGATTGCCGGGCGCGGGGTGGGTGCTGAGGAATTGCGGCGGGCCGTTGCCGCTCGCCTGGCTCATTTTTTCCCACAGGCGCACGGCGGCGCGCGGGTCGAAGCCCGCGCGTGCGGCGAGCTCGATGCCGTAGCGGTCGGCTTCGGTTTCGCCCTCGCGGCTGTTCGGCAGCGTGATCGCGACGTCGGCGACTGGTGCGAGAACGCTCAGGTCGCGCCCCGAGACGATCGAGCCGAGCGCCATGCCGCCCTGCATCGCGATCGCGCGCGACATGCGCTCGCGGCCGTGGCCGAGCAGGGCGTGCGTGATCTCGTGGCCCATGATCTGGGCGATTTCGTCGTCGCTCAGATTGAGCTTGCGCACGATGCCGGTATAGATCGCCATCTTGCCGCCCGGCATGCACCAGGCGTTGAGCGTCGGCTCATCGATGACGGCGACCGACCATTTCCACTCGCGGCTCGGCGGGTACATTGCCTCGGCCTGGGTCACGAGACGGTCGGTGATGCGCTTGACGCGGGCGTTGAGCGCGGTGTCGGTGCTGAGCTTGCCCTGCTTCTGTGCCGCGCTGATCGTCTGCACGTAGGCCTGCGCCGACGAAGCCTGGGCTTGTTCTTCGGACACCAGCACGAGTTGCTTGCGGCCCGACACGGGATTCGCCTCGCAGCCGAGGAGGCTCGCGGCGAGCAGCGCGGTCACGACGAGTTTGCGGTTCATGGTCGCTCCTTCAGGAAGATCAGGGGTGCAGCTTCGTCGCGGCTGCTGCCCGACGCAGGCCGGACAGGCGCCGCGTTCATTGGGACTCAGATTCCGCGCAGCAGTTCGTTGATGCCGACCTTGGACAGCGTCTTGGCGTCGACCTTCTTTACGATCACCGCACAATACAGACTATAGCTGCCGTCCTTGGAAGGGAGGTTGCCGGAGACGACGACCGAGCCGGCCGGGACGCGGCCGTAGTGGATTTCGCCGGTCTCGCGGTCGTAGATCTTGGTCGACTGGCCGATGTAGACGCCCATCGAGATCACGCAGTTGTCCTCGACGATCACGCCCTCGACGACTTCGGAGCGCGCGCCGATGAAGCAGTTGTCGCCGATGATCGTCGGGTTGGCCTGCACCGGCTCGAGCACGCCGCCGATGCCGACGCCGCCCGAGAGGTGCACGTTCTTGCCGATCTGCGCGCAGGAACCGACCGTCGCCCAGGTGTCGACCATCGTGCCTTCGTCGACGTAGGCACCGATGTTGACGTAGGAAGGCATCAGCACGACGTTCTTGCCGATGTACGAGCCTTTGCGGGCGGCCGCCGGCGGCACCACGCGGAAGCCGCCTTCGCGGAAGTCCTTTGAATTGAAGTCGGCGAACTTCGACGGCACCTTGTCGTAATAATTGGTGTAGCCGCCCTTGATGAAGGCGTTGTCCTCGAGGCGGAACGACAGCAGCACGGCCTTCTTGACCCACTGGTTGGTCGTCCAGTTCTGGCCGTCCGTGCGTTCGGCGACGCGCAGCTGACCCATGTCGAGCAGGTCGATGACGGCCATGACGGCGTCCTTGACCTGCGGTGTCGCGTTGCGCGGCGTGATTTCGGCGCGGCGTTCGAAGGCTTCTTCGATGATGGGCTGGAGTTCTTGCATGATCTGTGCGGTCCGTTTCAAGAAAGTTGGAAAGAAAGAGGTCAGGCGGCCTCGGTGACGAAGGCCGCGATGCGTTCAGCGGCTTCGACGCAGGCGTCGAGCGTGTCGACCAGCGCGATCCGCACGAAGCCCTTGCCCGGGTTGGCCCCCGCGGCGTCGCGCGCGAGGTAGCTGCCGGGCAGGACGGTGACGTGCTGTTGCGCGTAGAGGCCGCGCGCGAACGCGGCGTCGTCGCCGCCCGGCACACGCGCCCAGAGATAGAAGGCCGCGTCGGGCGCCTCGAAAGCCAGCACGTCGCGCAGCAGCGGCATGACGGCGGCGAACTTCGCGGCGTACTGGCGGCGGTTGTCGACGACGTGGGCCTCGTCGTTCCACGCGGCGACGCTCGCGGCCTGCACGGCCGGGCTCATCGCGCTGCCGTGATAGGTGCGGTAGAGCAGGAATTTCTTCAGCACCTCGGCGTCGCCGGCGACCATGCCCGAGCGCAGTCCGGGCACGTTGGAGCGCTTCGACAGCGAATTGAAGACCACGAGGTTCCTGAAGCCGCGGCCGAGTCGATGGGCCGCGGTGAGCGCGCCGAGCGGCGGGTGGGCCTCGTCGAAATAGATCTCCGAATAGCAT
>CBJMYK010000135.1:0-5113 GCA_966433795.1 uncultured Thiobacillus sp.
GCAGCTTCGCACGCTCTACCCGCACAACGCCCGCCCGGTGCAGGCGCTGCACGGCCGGCAGGTGATCGACCACCCCTGATTGCCGCGGGGCGTTCGCCGCAAGGCGGGCGCGCGCCTGGGGATCTGTCGCGCTGCGCAGAGGGGGCGCGCCGTGCTACTGTTCACGCGGTTTCGTATCTGCTCCGCACGCCGATGAGATTTACCGCCGCTGATTCCGCCTACATGTCGCGCGCATTGCAGCTCGCGGCGCGCGGACTTTTCACCACGAGCCCCAATCCGCGTGTCGGCTGCGTCATCGTCAAGGACGGCCGCGTCGTCGGCGAAGGCTGGCATGAACGCGCCGGCACGCCGCACGCCGAGATCCATGCCCTGCGCGCCGCGGGCGACGCCGCGCGCGGCGCGACGGCGTACGTCACGCTCGAGCCCTGCTCGCACCATGGCCGCACGCCGCCCTGCGCGGAGGCGCTCATCGACGCCGGCGTGGGCCGCGTGGTCGCGGCGATGACCGACCCCAACCCGCTGGTCGCCGGCGGCGGCATTTCGATGCTGACCCTGGCGGGCATCGCGGCCGAGGTCGGGTTGATGGAGGCCGAGGCGCGCGCGCTCAATCCCGGCTTCGTTTCGCGCATGACGCGGCGCCGTCCCTGGGTGCGGCTCAAGACCGCGTCGACGCTGGACGGCAAGACCGCGCTCGCCAACGGCGCCTCGCAGTGGATCACCGGCGAGGCCGCACGTGCCGACGTGCAAAGGCTGCGCGCGCGCGCCTGCGCGATCCTGACCGGCAGCGGCACGGTGCTCGCCGACGACCCGCGCATGAACGTGCGTGACTTCGACATCGGTCGGGCGCCGCTGCGCGTAGTCGTCGATTCGACCCTGCGGACGCCGGCCAGCGCGGCGATCCTGCCCGCGCTCGTCGCCTGCCGCTACGCCTCGCCGGATACGCGGGCCGCGCTCGAAGCGGCCGGGGCGGAGGTACTCGAAATGCCGGGCGCAGATGGCCGCGTCGACCTCGCCGCGCTGCTCGCGGTCCTCGCGCAACGCGGCGTCAACGAAGTCCACGTCGAGGCCGGTGCGGCGCTGAACGGCGCGCTGCTCGCGGCCGGGCTGGTCGACGAGTGGGTCGCCTACCTCGCGCCGCTGGCGGTCGGGGACGACGCGCGCGGGCTATTCGCCCACGCGCCCCTCGCCACCCTCGCCGACGCCGCACGCTTCCGATTGAGCGACCTGCGGCAGATCGGCGGCGACCTGCGCCTGACCCTGCTGCCGGCATGACGGGCTTCAAGGATCATTTCTCGTCGGGGTCCGAAGGCTACGCGGCGTACCGGCCCGACTATCCCGCCACGCTCTTCGCCTGGCTCGCGGACCTCTGTGCGGAACGCTGCCTCGCCTGGGACTGCGCGACAGGAAGCGGCCAGGCGGCACGCGGGCTCGCCGCGCATTTCGCGCGTGTCGTCGCGAGCGACGCCTCGGCCGAGCAAATCCGCCACGCCGTGCCGCATCCGGAGGTCGATTACCAGGTCGCGACCGCGGAGGCGAGCGGGCTCGCCGAGCGCAGCGTCGATCTCGTCACGGTCGCACAGGCGGCACACTGGTTCGATCTGCCGCGGTTTTACGCCGAGGTCGCGCGCGTGCTGAAGCCCGGCGGCGTTGCGGCGCTCTGGGGCTACGGCCGCATCGTGCTGCCGGGTGCGATGGACGCGCCGCTGCGGCATTTCTACGCCGAGACGGTCGGTCCCTACTGGCCCGCCGAACGGGCGCTGATCGACGACGCCTACCGCAGCCTCGATTTTCCGTTTGCCGAGATCGCGCCGCCGGCGTTCGCGATCGAAGTCGCGTGGACGCTGCCGCGGCTCATCGACTATCTCTCGACCTGGTCCGCCGTGAAGCGCTACCAGGCCGCGCGGGGACGCGACCCCTTGCCGGCGCTGAACGCCGAACTCGCGCCGCTATGGGGCGATGCGGACGCGGCCATGGCCTTGCAGTGGCCGCTGTTCCTGCGGGCCGGACGGGTCTAGCCGCGCACCGAAAAATCCGTGAAGAGATCGGCGAATTGCTCGGCGACATCGTGCAGCGGGCGCTCGCGCGTCGCGCTTGCGCCGAGTGCCGCGTTCTCGCACCCCTGGCTGCGGAACGCCTGGATGACGTAACGTTTGACCCCGCGTGCGGCGAGGTCGTGCGCCAGCGCGGTCAGCGCGGCGTCGGGCAGCAGCGCCGGATGCACCGTCGTGCGGATTTCGTGTGCAACGCCCGAGGCGAGGAGCGTCTGCAGCCCGGCAAGCGCCGGTTCTCCGCTGCCTGCCGCGGCGGTGATTTGCGCGTAGTCGGCGAACGGCGCCTTGACGTCCATCCCGACCCAGTCGACGAATGGCAACACCGTGGCGAGTTTCTTCGGATACATGCCGCCGGTATGCAGACCGATCTTGAAGCCGAGCGCGCGCACTTCGCGCATCGCGTTGGCCAAATCAGCCTGAAGCGTCGGCTCGCCGCCCGAGAACACGACGGCGTCGAGCAGGCCCTGGCGACGGCGCAGAAAGGACAGCACCTCTTCCCACGGAATCTCGTGTTCGCCGCGCGGCGGAATCAGGTCGGGGTTGTGGCAGTAGCCGCAGCGCCACGGGCAGCCCTGGCAGAACACCACCGCGGCCAGCATGCCTGGCCAGTCGGTGGTGGAAAGCGGCGTCAAGCCGCCGACGCGAAGCATGGTGACGCTCGCCGCCAAGGACAGCTCAGCCGAGTGCGCAGCGGCCTTCAACGAAGAACTGCCGCTCGCGGTGCTCGCTCTGCTTGCCCTTGTTGAAGCTCGTCACCGGCCGGTGATAGCCCATGACGCGGGTCCAGACTTCGCAGCGGGTGCGCTCCTCGTCCTTGAGGGCTGCGGCGTCGAGGCTGTGGGGGATTGCCATATCGTTCATCTTCGTCTCCTGGGTTTAGGCTGAAACAACACGCTTGCGCGACAGGGCTTCCTCGTCGCACTTCGGACAGAACTCGTGTTCGCCGGCGAGGTAGCCATGTTTGGGACAGATCGAGAAAGTGGGCGTGATCGTGATGTAGGGCAGGCTGAAGCGCTCGAGCGAGCGGCGCACGAGGTTCTTGCACGCCTCGGCCGACGAGATGTGCTCCGACATGTACAGATGCAGCACGGTGCCGCCGGTGTACTTGCGCTGCAGGTCGTCCTGCTGCTCCAGCGCCTCGAAGGCATCGTCGGTGAAGCCCACCGGCAGCTGCGACGAGTTGGTGTAGTAGGGCGCGTCTTCGGTGCCGGCCTGCAGGATGCCAGGATAGCGCTTGGCGTCTTCCTTCGCGAAGCGGTAGGTGGTGCCCTCGGCCGGCGTGGCTTCCAGGTTGTACATGTGGCCGGTCTCTTCCTGGAAGGCGGCGATGCGGCCGCGGATGTGGTCGAGCAGGCGCACCGCGAAATCGTGGCCCCATTCGGTCGTGATGTCGTGCTGGTCGCCCGTGAAGTTGCGGATCATCTCGTTGACGCCGTTGACGCCTATCGTCGAGAAGTGATTGCGCAGGGTGCCGAGATAGCGCTTGGTGTAGGGGAAGAGACCGTTGTCCATCAGGCGCTGGATTTCCTTGCGCTTGATCTCGAGGCCGTTGCGCGCCATGTCGAGCAGCGCGTCCAGCCGCCGCAAGAGTGCAGCTTCGTCGCCGCGGTATTCATGGCCGAGGCGCGCACAGTTGACCGTCACCACGCCGACCGAACCGGTCTGCTCGGCCGAACCGAACAGGCCGTTGCCGCGCTTCAATAATTCCCTGAGGTCGAGCTGCAGCCGGCAGCACATCGAGCGGATGTGGTTCGGCTTCATTTCCGAATTGATGAAGTTCTGGAAGTAGGGCAGGCCGTAGCGCGCGGTCATCGCGAACAGGCGCTCGGCGTTCTCCGACTCCCAGGGGAAGTCCGGCGTCATGTTGTAGGTGGGAATCGGGAAGGTGAACACGCGGCCCTTGGCGTCTCCGGTGGTCATCACCTCGATGTAGGCGCGGTTGATCATGTCCATCTCGACCTGCAGCTCGCCGTAGGTGAAGGGCATTTCCTTGCCGGCGATCACCGGCACCTGCTCGCGCAGATCCTCGGGGCAGGTCCAGTCGAAGGTGAGGTTGGTGAACGGCGTCTGCGTGCCCCAGCGCGACGGCACGTTGAGGTTGTAGATCAGTTCCTGGATGCACTGCTTGACCGCTTCGTAGCTCATCGCGTCGTTGCGGATGAAGGGCGCCATGTAGGTGTCGAACGAGGAGAAGGCCTGCGCGCCGGCCCATTCGTTCTGCAAGGTGCCGAGGAAGTTGACGATCTGGCCGACCGCACTCGACATGTGTTTCGGCGGCCCGGCTTCCACCTTGCCCGGCACGCCGTTCAGGCCTTCGTGCAAGAGCGTTCGCAGCGACCAGCCGGCGCAGTAGCCCGCCAGCATGTCGAGGTCGTGGACGTGGATCGAGCCGTCGCGATGCGCCTCGCCGAGCTCGGGCGGATAGACGTGATTGAGCCAGTAGTTGGCCACCACCTTGCCCGACACGTTGAGGATCAGGCCGCCCAGGCTGTAGCCCTGGTTGGCGTTGGCATTGACGCGCCAGTCCTGCTGCGAGAGGTATTCGTTTACTGAGGCTTCCACATCCACCAGCGTCTTGCGGTCCTCGCGCAGCTTCTTGTGCGATTCGCGATAGGCGATGTAGGCGCGCGCGGTGGCCAGATGATTGGCGGCGATCAGGCTCTGCTCGACGATGTCCTGGATGCGCTCGATGTCGGGCGGCGCGCCGCGCAGGCTGTGGATCAGCACCTTCGTCACCTGGGCGGTGATCAACTCGGCTTCGGACTCGCCGAACTCTCCGCTGGCCTGTCCGGCCCGCACGATCGCCGAACGGATCTTCGCGGCATCGAACGGGGTCCGGCGCCCGTCGCGCTTGATGACTTCGCGGGGAAAGCTTGCAATCGCAGAACTCATTCCATCCTCCTCGGGGCAACATCTTGTGTTGTTGGTGAATGAAACATACGACATCTTGTGAAGCAGTCAAGGAGAATTTAAGGTTAGGAACTCCTGATATACTTAAACATGCATTTTTTCATCCACTTAGGAGGGCATCGCATGAGCACGATTCTGGATTTCCTGGGCAG
>CBJMYK010000136.1:0-5004 GCA_966433795.1 uncultured Thiobacillus sp.
GGCGTCAGCCCCCCGGATCAAGTCGCGCACCGCCTGCCGCAACTCCTGCCGCCCGCGACCATGCTCAATATCGAGCGCGCAGCCACCCTGCTCGCCGACGCCGTCGCCGCGCACGAGCGCATCCTCATCGTCGGCGACTACGACGCCGACGGCGCCACGGCCTGTGCGGTCGGCGTGCGCGGGCTGCGCATGCTCGGCGCGCGCGTCGACTATCTGGTGCCGAACCGCCTGGAACACGGATACGGCCTGACACCCGACATCGTGCGGATCGCGGCGGCCCGGCAACCCGACCTCCTGGTTACCGTCGACAACGGCATTGCCGCCGTCGACGGCGTCGCGACCGCGAACGCGCTCGGCATCCCTGTCCTCGTGACCGACCACCACCTCCCCGGCGACGCGTTGCCCGACGCCGCCTGCATCGTCAACCCCAATCAGCCGAACTGCCCATTCCCATCGAAAAATCTCGCCGGGGTCGGCGTCATGTTCTACGTTCTCCTGGCGCTGCGAGGGGAACTGCGACGGCGCGGCGCCTACGAACAACAGGCCGAGCCGGACCTGCGCGCACTGCTCGATCTGGTCGCGCTCGGCACGGTCGCAGACGTCGTGAGACTGGATGCCAACAACCGCACCCTTGTCGCCCAGGGATTGGCCCGCATGCGCGCGGGTCTTGCCTGCGCCGGCGTCAATGCGCTGTTCTACGCCGCGGGTCGCGATCCGGCGCGTGCGACGGTGTTCGACCTTGGGTTTATGCTCGGGCCGAGACTCAATGCGGCCGGCCGGATCGACGACATGGCGCTAGGCATCGAATGTCTGCTCGCCGACGACCCGGCGACGGCGCGACAACTCGCGCAGCGGCTCGACACCCTGAACCGGGCCCGGCGCGACGTCGAAGCCGGCATGCTCGAACAGGCGCTCGAGATCCTCGCGAGCTTTAGCCCTAGCGACAGCTGCAGCCTCACGGCCTTTCAGCCGGACTGGCATATCGGCGTCATCGGCATTCTCGCGTCGCGCTTGAAAGACAAGTTCCATCGGCCCACCGTCGTCCTGGCGGCAAGCGACGGCGGCGAGCTCAAAGGATCGGGCCGCTCGATTCCCGGCCTGCATTTGCGCGATGCGCTCGACCTCGTCGACAAGCGGCATCCCGGGCTCCTACTCAAATTCGGAGGCCATGCGATGGCGGCCGGGCTTAGCATCGGCGCCGGGCGCCACGAGGAATTCGCGTGCGCGTTTGAATCCGTCGTGCGCAGCATGATCGACCCGGCCGACCTCGAGGGCGTGATCGAAACCGATGGCGAACTCGGCCTCGCCGATCACCGTTACGAACTCGCGCTCGAACTGGAGCACGCCGTGTGGGGACAGGGTTTCCCCGCACCGCTGTTCAGCGGCGTCTTCGACGTCGTCTCGCAGCGCGTGGTCGGCGACAAGCACCTGAAGCTGAAGCTTGCCCGCGAGGGCAACGCGTTCGAGGCCATGCGCTTTTTCCAGCCCGAGCCGCTGCCGGACCGCATCCACGCCGTCTATGCCCTGATGCCTAACGAATTCAACGGACAGCGCGCCTTGCAGCTCAAGCTTCAGCACTGGGAACCTGCGGGCGCGTGAAGGCGGCACCTTCCGGCGTCGCAGGAACTCGTCCGCCTCGCCGCGCTCGTTTAAATTAACGTCATCACGCAGCGACCGACTCACGCATGCCGTCCATCACCTCGCTCCTGATCCTGCTGAACGTCCTGGTCTATGCGCTGGCACTGGCCACTGGACCCGACATCATTCGCGTGTTTGGACTCTGGCCGCCCGGCGCGGGCGGTGCGTTCCATCTGTGGCAGCTCGTCACCTACAGCTTCCTGCATGGCTCCTTGCTGCACCTGGGCTTCAACATGCTCGCGATCTGGATGTTCGGCGCCGCGCTCGAAAAGCGCTGGAACGACCTCCGCTATCTGCTGACCTACCTGCTCAGCGTAATCGTTGCCGCGATGACGCAGATCGCCGTGAGTGGCTACTTTCTGCACGCGGCGGGGCCGGTGATCGGCGCGTCGGGCGGTGTGTTCGGCCTGTTGCTCGCCTACGCCCTGTACTTTCCCAATCGCGTGATCAGCGTCGTCTTCCTGCCCTTCATCCAGATTCCGGCGCGCCGCTTCGTTCTGGGCTACGGGCTGGTCGAGCTTTTTCTGGGCGTGACGAACACGGGCCAGGGCGTCGCCCACTTCGCCCACCTCGGCGGCCTGTTCGGCGGCTGGCTGGGCGTGCAGTATTTCCGTGGGCGCGGCGTGTTCGGCCAGCGCTGAGGGCGGCACGAGGCCGCCCTCTTGTCGGCGGAACGCCAGGGCTTACGCGATCTTGGGCAGGCGTTCGAGCGCGGCCTGGATCGCCGCTTCGGGATAGGCGAAGTCTTCGAGCTTGCCAGCGAAATAGCTGTCGTAGGCAGCCATGTCGAAATGGCCGTGACCCGAAAGATTGAAGAACAGGGTTTTGGTTTCGCCGCTTTCCTTGCAACGCAAGGCTTCGTCGATGCACGCGGCGATCGCGTGGTTGGACTCCGGCGCCGGGACGATGCCCTCGGCGCGTGCAAAGCGCACGCCGGCCTCGAAGGTCGCAAGCTGCGGCACCGCGACCGCCTCGAGCAGCTTCTCGTGGTAGAGCTGCGAAACGAGCGCGGAGTCCCCGTGATAGCGCAGGCCGCCGGCATGGATTCCGGGCGGCATGAAGTCGTGGCCCAGGGTGTACATCAGCATCATCGGCGTCAGCTTCGCCGTGTCGCCGAAGTCGTAGGCGTAGTGGCCGCGCGTGAGCGTCGGGCAGGAGGCCGGTTCGACCGCGACGAGGCGCACGTTCTTGCCCGCCGCCTTGTCGGCGAAGAAAGGAAAGGCGACCCCGCCGAAGTTGGAGCCACCGCCGCAGGGCGCGAAGATCACGTCGGGATAATCGCCCGCCTTCTCGAACTGCTTCTTCGCCTCGAGCCCGATCACGGTCTGGTGCAGCAAGACGTGATTCAACACCGATCCGAGAGCGTAGCTCGTGTCGACGCGTGACGCGGCGTCCTCGACCGCTTCGGAGATAGCGAGGCCGAGCGAGCCGGGGTTGTCGGGATTTTCTGCGAGCGCCGCGCGCCCGGATGCGGTTTCCATGCTCGGGCTCGCGAACACTTCGGCGCCCCAGGTCTGCATCATCGAGCGCCGGTAGGGTTTCTGGTTGTAACTCACCTTCACCATGTAGACCCGCACCTCGAGCCCGAACATCTGCCCGGCAAGCGCCATCGAGCATCCCCATTGGCCGGCGCCGGTCTCGGTCGCGATGCGCTTGATGCCGGCCTCGGCGTTGTAGTAGGCCTGCGCGACCGAGGTATTGACCTTGTGCGAGCCGGCCGGCGAGACGCCTTCGTACTTGTAGTAGATCTTCGCGGGCGTGCCGAGCGCGGCTTCGAGCCGGTGCGCCCGGAACAAGGGCGACGGGCGCCACAGCCGGTAGATCTCGCGCACCTTCTCCGGAATCGCAATCCACCGTTCCGCGGACATCTCCTGCGCGATCAGGGACGGCGGAAAAATCGCGGCCAAGGCGTCGGGGCCGATCGGTTTCCCGTCCGGCCCGAGCGGGGGCGCCGGCGGCTTCGGCATGTCGGCGACGACGTTGTACCAGTGGCTCGGGATCTCGGACTCGTCGAGTAGAAACTTGGTTTGCGGCATGGTGTCTCCCTTCGTTTTGCACGGCCGGCCGGGCGGGGCCGGTCAAAGGATCATAGCGCGTCGCGGCCCGGCCCACCTCGGCGCGCGATGGTGGAGCGGGCCGCGTCGTCAGGCGTAGCCCTCGGGGTTGCCTTGCTGCCAGCGCCAGCTGTCTTCGCACATGCGTGGCAGATCGTATTCCGCGCGCCAGCCCAGATCGCGCGCCGCGCGGGTCGGATCTGCCCAGCATTGGGCGACGTCGCCGGGGCGGCGCTCGACGATGCGATAGGGAACCGGCTTACCGCTGGCCGCTTCGAACGCGCGAACCATATCGAGCACGCTCACGCCGCGCCCGGTACCGAGGTTCCAGGTCTGCACGCCCGCCATTTTCTGCAGTCTGCCCAAGGCCGCGACGTGGCCGCGTGCGAGGTCGACGACGTGGATGTAATCGCGCACCCCCGTGCCATCAGGCGTCGGGTAATCACCGCCGAACACGTTGAGATGCGAACGACGGCCCACTGCGACCTGGGCGATGTAAGGCATGAGGTTGTTGGGGATGCCGCGCGGGTCCTCGCCGATGCGCCCCGACACATGGGCGCCGACCGGATTGAAATAACGCAATAGCGCAACGCGCCAGCCGTCGTCCGACTGCGCGAGGTCGCGTAGCATTTCCTCGATGAAGAGTTTCGAGCGACCGTAGGGATTCGTCGCCGACAGCGGGAAATCTTCCGTGATCGGCACGCGCCCCGGATCACCGTAGACCGTCGCCGATGACGAGAACACGAGCGACTTCACTCCCGCCTCGGCCATCGACTCGAACAAGGCGATGCTGCCGCCGATGTTGTTGTCGTAATAGAGTAAAGGCTTCTCGACCGACTCACCGACCGCTTTCAGGCCCGCGAAGTGCACGACGGCGTCGACCGGATGTTCCGTGAAGAGCTTGCGCAGCGCGGCCTGGTCGCGAATGTCGCCCTGCACGAACGTCACGGACTTGCCCGCGATCTCAGCTACGCGCTCGAGCGATTTTTCGCTGCTGTTCGAGAGATTATCGAACACGACGACGTCATACCCGGCCGCGAGGCACTCCACCGCGGTATGTGATCCGATATAGCCGGCGCCGCCGGTCAAAAGAATTTTCAATCCCCGCCCCTCCTTCTGTGTCTGCTACCTTGTCTCGACAACATCGTCGCGCTTGCGGTTCTGCCGAACCTTCGGGTCGCACCGCGTGCCGATCGCCCCCCGCCCTGACGCCTCGCGAGACGGCGCTATACGCGCGCAAGGCGCTCGACGGCCAGGAAGTCCCGATACGCCGCCGCCAACCCGGCCCGCATATCGGTCCTTGCCTTCCACC
>CBJMYK010000137.1:0-4975 GCA_966433795.1 uncultured Thiobacillus sp.
TCGGCGACGTCGAGGCCATCCGCGACCAGATCTCGGCGGCGAAGGCGGTCGCCCCCGTGGCCAGCATGAGTGCCACGGCGGTGTACCAGGTGCGCAACTGGTCCACGGTCGTGACCGGTTCCAACAACGACTATTTCACCGCGGGAAACTGGGAACTCGCCGGCGGGCGCAGCTTTACCGACGCCGAGGAACGCGCCGGCAAGGCGGTCTGCGTGATCGGTGAATCGGTGCGCGAAAAGCTGTTCGGCGGGCAGAATCCGGTTGGAAGCGAAATCCGCATCAAGCAGTTTTCCTGCGAAGTGATCGGCCTCTTGAAGGCCAAGGGTCAGTCGGCGATGGGCTCGGACCAGGACGACACCATCGTCATGCCGCTGCGTACCGTGCAGCGCAGGCTGACCGGCACCCAGGACGTCAATCGTCTGAGCATTTCGGTCAAGGACGGCGCGTCGATCGACGCGGTCAAGGACCAACTCACGCTGCTACTGCGCGAGCGTCGCGATATCGCCGAGAACGAGGACGACGATTTCCGTGTAATGGACACGCGGCAGATCGCCGAAACGCTCACCGGCACGACCAAGGTTCTCACCATGCTGCTCGGTGCGGTCGCGGCCGTGAGCCTGCTGGTCGGCGGCATCGGCATCATGAACATCATGCTCGTGTCGGTCACCGAGCGCACCCGCGAAATCGGCATCCGCCTCGCGATCGGCGCGCTCGAACGCGAAGTGCTGCTGCAGTTCCTGATCGAGGCCGTGGTGCTCGCGAGCCTCGGCGGCCTCGTCGGTATCGCCATCGCCACCGCTGCCTCGATCTTCCTGGCCGGCGTAATGGGTATCCCCTACCTCTTCGACCCGGGCATCAACCTGTTATCCTTCTTCTTTTCCGCGGCGATCGGCGTCGTCTTCGGCTATTTCCCGGCACGCCGCGCCGCCGGGCTGAACCCCATCGATGCCTTGCGGCATGAATAGGGCCACGCGGGCTGCCGGAACCATGGCTGCGGTCATCGGCTTCAGGAAATGTTGTAAAACAGGGGCGTAGCGAACAGTTCTCGCCCTCTTCTGAAGCGACCGGGCGAGCCCTCGAAGACGCGTCGACGCCTTGGACGTGCATCGCGCGGGCTACTCGGCGAAATCGCCTGCCGAGCGGGGCGCTGCGCGTCGAACCTTTGTCGCGTGTGGTAATCAGAATCTTCCTACAGCTAAGGTCCGAGTGGGGTCGCATGATGCCCCGGTTATAAGGGGTATAAGAATGAGCGGTAAACCCACGACGCGCGTCGCCCACCCGATGCTGTCCCCGCCCGGTCACGGCGCCCCGGCGGCGGTTCGCTGCATCCCGGGCGTTTTTTCAGCCGCGAACTCGCCGGCGTCTCGCCGGCCGGCCACGCCTCCCCAGCCGTGACGCAAGACGCCCAGCACCGGAGCACCTTGCTCGACGGGAAAGCGCTCGCCTGGATCGTTCTGGGCATCGCGCTGCTGTTTACGTTCGCGGTCTGGAAGCATTTCGAGGCCGGACGTGAACGCCACGATCAGGAACGTTTTCTGCGCGCGGCTGAAAAGCAGAGAAACATTCTGGTCAACCGCATCCACGATTACGAACAGGTGCTGCGCGGCGGCGCAGCCCTTTTTGCGGCGAGCGGCATGCCCAGCCGCGAGGAATGGCGCGCCTATGTCGAAACACTCGACCTCGAGCGATCGCTGCCGGGTATCCAGGCGACTGGCGTTGCCCTGATGGTTCCACCCGAGGCCAAGGCTGCGCACGAGCAGTCGGTGCGCGCGCAGGGTTTCCCCGATTACACGATCTTTCCGCCGGGGAAACGCGCGACGTTCAGCAGCATCGTCTACATCGAACCTTTCAGCGGGCGCAACCTGCGCGCCTTCGGATACGACATGTATTCCGATCCGACGCGCCGCGAGGCGATGGACCGCGCACGCGACACCGGCGAGCCCGCGCTGTCGCGAAAAGTCACGCTCGTCCAGGAAACCGGCACCGCCGTGCAGCCCGGCTTTCTGATCTATTTTCCGGTTTACCACGCCGACATGCCGCGCGACACCGTCGCGGCACGGCGCGCGGCGCTGCTCGGCTTCGTTTACAGCCCGTTTCGCGCCGTCGATCTGCTGGACGGGGTGTTTCGCACGCCGACCCAGATTCTGGAGATCGAATTGTTCGATGGCGACCCATCGCCGCGGAACCTGCTTTACGCCTCCGGAGGCGAAGCCCGCGACGCGCGACTGATGACCGAGATGACGGTCCCCGTGGGCGGCAACCTCTGGCTTGCGCGCTTCCGCAGCAGCGCGCGCTACGAGTCGCTCGAAGGGATCATGCAGCCGACGATGCTCCTTCTCGGTGGCCTCGCGCTCGACCTCCTGCTGTTTGCGGTGCTTTATACGAATGCCCGGCACCGGCGCAAGATGCGGGTCACGGCCGAGCGACTCGCGCAAAGCCTCGACAGCTACAAGGCCCTCGTCGAAAACATCCCGGGCGCGGTATTCCGTTCCGAGGTCGGTTCCCCCCTGCCGGTACGCCAACTGAGCAATGGGATCGCGGCGCTGACCGGTGAAGTGCCTGAGCGTTTTCTCTCCGGGGAGCTTGCCTACCATCAATTGATCCATCCGGACGATCGCATCGCGGTCGGCGAGGCAGTGGCCGAAGCGATCGCCAAGCGCAGTGCGTACAACGTCGAGTATCGCGTCAAGGCCAGCGACGGTTTCACGCGCTGGGTCAGCGAGCGCGGCCGCGTCACCTCCGACCCGGACGGGCGCGCCCGTTGGCTCGACGGGGTCATTCTCGACGTCACCGAACGCAAGGCCGCCGAGATCATGATTCGCGACCTGGCCTTCAACGACACGCTGACGGGGCTGCCCAACCGCCGGCTTCTCCTCGACCGCCTCGAACATCAACTCGCGGCGAGCGAGCGTGCCGGGCGTCACGGCGCGCTGCTGTTCATCGACATGGACAATTTCAAGACCATCAACGACACCCTCGGCCACGAGGCGGGGGACCAGGTTCTCGTCGAGGTCGCGGCGCGCCTGCTCGCAAGTGTTCGGGAAAGCGATACGGTCGCACGCCTGGGTGGCGACGAATTCGTCGTCGTAATCGGTTGCCTCGGCAATACGGCGGAAGCCGCCAGGGCCGAGGCAGCCGAACTGGGCAACAAGATACTGCTCAAGCTGTCTCAGCCTTACCGGCTCGGGGCGCATCTGCGGAACAGTACGCCGAGCATCGGGATCACGATCTTCTGCGGCCACCGCGTCAGCGCCGACCAGCTGCTGCGGCGCGCCGATCAGGCGATGTACCGGGCCAAGTCGGCCGGCCGTCACCAGATCAAGTTCTACGAGGACGACCCGGCGCCCGCCGCGCGGGTCGCCTGAGTATCAGGGTGACGCGAGCGGAAGCGCCGGCCTGACCTGGATCACCGTGCCCTCGCGGCGCGGGTCGGCTGCCCCGTACTGGGCGCCGCGTGCCCGGTCGATCAAGACAGCCTGAACCGAACCGATCGCTTCCCGGCAGCCGTCCGTTCCGGCGTCCCCGAGTCCGCTATGGCCGAGCGCGCGCAAGGCGTCCTGCACGGCAATGCCGAGACGGGGCTGCATGAAGTCTTCGCCGCCCTCGCACCTGAGCGTGCCCGCGGCGTCGGTGACCGACAGCCGCGGCGCAGCGATCGCCTGACGCGGCGTCATGCCGTGGTCCACGAGGTTGAGGGTCAGGTTGAGCACCGAATTGATGATCGTCGCGCCGCCGGGCGAACCATAGGCCGCGACCAGCTGGCCGTCTTTGAACAGCAGGGTCGGCGCCATGCTCGAGCGCGGGCGTTTTCCGGGCGCGACGTCGTTGGCGCCCGGATCGCCCGCGATCGCGTCCGCCCTCGGCACGAAATTGAAATCCGTCAGCTCGTTGTTGAGCAGGAAACCGTAACCCGGAACCGTGATGCCCGAACCCCAGGTGTATTCGATCGTGCTCGTATAGCTCACGACGTTGCCCCAGCGGTCGACGATGGAAAAATGGGTCGTGTGCGGGCTTTCCTCCGTGCTCCGAGCCGGCTTCTGAGCCTTTGCTGCGCGCTTGTCCCAGGGTGTCGGATCCCCCGCAAGCGCCTGGTCCATGCGCCGGGCAGGGTCGATGAGGGCGGCGCGCGCGGCGCGGTACGCGGGGTGAAGCAGCGCCGCATGCGGCAGCGCTCGCGTGTCGTCGTCACCGATCCATACGGCGCGGTCGGCGAAGGCGAGCCGCATGGCCTCGATCATGACGTGCAGGGTTTTGGGGCTGCCGAAGCCGTAGCCCTGCCTCGTGTCACCGAGTGGAAAGCGCTCGAGTAGCCCGAGCATCTGCAACACGGTGAGCCCGCCCGAGGACGGCGGCGGCATGCTTGCGACGGTCCAGCCGCGGTAGTGGCCGATCAAGGGTTGGCGGATCACGACGCGATAGTCCCGCAGGTCGGCGAGCGTCATGCGCCCGCGGCCTGCCTCGCCCAGTTCGCTGCGGGCGCGTCGTTGGGCTTTCACGATTGCCCGTGCGAGCCGTCCCTCGTAGAAGGCATTCGGGCCCTTGGCGGCGATGAGCTTGAGCGTCCTGGCAAGATCGGGCTGCACCAGCCAGTCGCCGTCGGCCAGGGCCACGCCCCGCGGGCGGAAGATTGCCGCGGTCTCGGCATGGACGCGGGTGCGGCCGCCATCGTTCGCGATGTCGGCCGCGAGGAAGCGGTTGACCCGAAAACCGTGTTCGGCCAGCTCGATCGCGGGGGCGAGCGTGTCCGCCAGCTTCATCGTGCCCCATCGGCCGAGCGCGGTCTCGATCCCGCGCACGGTGCCGGGCACGCCGACCGCGACGCCGCTGGTCGATGCGAGCGGAAACGCCATCGGCAGGCCATCCGGAGCGAACATATCGGCGCTCGCGGTGGCGGGCGCGCGCTCGCGCGAGTCGACGATGACGGTCTCGCCGGTCTTCGCGAGATGGACCAGCATGAAGCCGCCGCCACCGATGC
>CBJMYK010000138.1:0-4963 GCA_966433795.1 uncultured Thiobacillus sp.
AGCGTCCGGTTTTGCGTTCGCTTCGCAAGGTGTTCAGCACACTCCACGCCTCGGACCCGAGCAGGCGGATGACGATCTCGCGGTCGGAAAACGAGGTGTAGTTGTACGGGATTTCGCGGAGGCGGGAATTCATGGCGGGACGGTGCTGCAAAACCAGTATTTTACGGGATATTGACAGTCCCGTCGGCCTTACGCGCGGCGCAAAACCATGATGGGCGCAGGGCGAGCGCCTGCGCGCTCGGCGCACTTGCGCGCTGCAACGTGGGCCGGAGATCAGGCGGGCGAACTGCGTTTCAGGCGGCGACCTAGCGTCAGCGCGCCGAGGATCACTGCGCCGGCGGCGATCCCAACCAAAGTATCGAAGAGCAGGGGGAAGAGGATACCGAGTGTCCCGCCGATTCCGGGCCACGCGGCCGCCGTGTGTGCGACGGTCTCGACCCAATGGTGTGCGGCGGGGATGCCATGCACGAGGATGCCGCCGCCGACCAGGAACATGGCCGCGGTTCCGACCACGGCGAGCGTTTTCATCAGGTAGGGCGCAGCGCGCAGGATGCCGCGTCCGAGCCGGCGCTCAAGGCCTCCCGGCTTGCGGCTCAGGTAGAGCCCGGCGTCGTCGAGCTTGACGATGCCGGCGACCAGCCCGTAAACACCGACTGTCATGAGAATTGCGATGCCGGAGAGCACGGCGACCCGCATACCGAAGGTCGCGGCGGCTACGGTGCCGAGGGTGATGACGATGATTTCGGCCGAGAGGATGAAGTCGGTCCGGACCGCGCCCTTGATCTTGTCGCGCTCGAGCGCCACGAGGTCGACCGCGGGGTCGATGAGCGCCTGTGTGAGCTCCGCGTGATGCGCGGCGTCTTCGCTGCGGCTGTGGAGAAATTTGTGCGCGAGTTTCTCGAAGCCCTCGTAGCAGAGGAAGGCGCCGCCGAGCATGAGCAGCGGCGTGATCGCCCATGGCGCAAGCGCACTGATCGCGAGCGCGGCAGGGACCAGGATCAGCTTGTTGCGGAACGAGCCTTTGGCCACGGCCCACACCACGGGCAGCTCGCGTTCGGCCTTGAGTCCCGACACCTGTTGCGCATTCAACGCGAGATCATCGCCGAGCACGCCCGAGGTCTTCTTGGCGGCGACCTTGGTGAGCACCGAGACATCGTCAAGGATGGTGGTGATGTCGTCGAGCAGGGCGAGGAGGCTTGTTCCGGCCATACGATAACCCTCCGCTCAGTCGCCGAGCTGGATCCTGCCGGCTTTTTCCGCCGCGGCAAAATCCAACATCTTTTGGATCGACAGGCGCGCGCGGGCACCCACCGCCTCGTCGACGTGGATCTCGTTGGCGCTGTTCTTGTCCCCTGCAGCGGATTCAAGCACGGCGGCGAGCTTTCTGAGGCCGTTCATCGCCATCCAGGGGCAGTGCGCGCATGACACGCAGGTCGCGCCTTCGCCGGCAGTCGGCGCTTCGAGCAGCGTCTTCCCGGGTGCCGCAGCGTGCATCTTGTGGAAGATACCGTTGTCGGTGGCGACGATGAATTCGGTGTTGGGCAGCGTGCGCACCGCTTCGATCAACTGCGTCGTCGAGCCGACGACGTCGGCCAGTGCGATCACCGATTCGGGCGACTCGGGGTGCACCAGCACCGCGGCCGCGGGGTGCGCGGCGTGCAGAGCCTTGAGGGCCTCGGCCTTGAAGGCCTCGTGCACCACACACGAACCCTGCCACAGGATCATGTCGGCGCCGCTGACGCGGCGCACGTATTCGCCGAGGTGACGGTCGGGCGCCCACAAGAGTTTGTGGCCCTGCCGGTGCAGATACTTCACGATCTTGACCGCGATACCGGAGGTCACGACCCAGTCCGCACGCGCTTTGACTTCCGCACTGGTGTTGGCGTAGACGACCGAGAGGCGGTCGGGGTGGGCGTCGCAGAAGGCGGCGAATTCGTCGGCCGGACAGGCGAGGTCGAGCGAGCATTCGGCGCCGAGGTCGGGCATCAGGACGCGCTTCTCCGGGTTGAGGATCTTCGCCGTCTCGCCCATGAATTTCACGCCCGCCACGATCAGCGTGCGCGCCGGATGGGCGTGGCCGAAACGCGCCATCTCGAGCGAATCGGAGACGCAGCCGCCGGTTTCCTCGGCCAGATCCTGGAGGTCGGCCGAGGTGTAGTAGTGGGCGACCAGCACCGCATCCTGTTGCTTCATCAGCGTCTTGATGCGTGCTTTGAGCGACGCGCGTTCTTGGGGATCCAGCACCTCTTCCACCATGGGCGGTGCTTGAATGACGGGTTTCACCGGAACAGGAAAGGCGGGGTTCACTGGCACGACCTGATGCTCGACGGACGAAGAATCGCAAGTATAGCCTTGCGCGGCCGGCCTCTTCACCTCGCCGCGCGGCCGTTTTTGCGGCCGTCGTTTTTGCCTTATCCTTCGGCCCCATGCAGCAGCTTCTTCTCGACATTCGCCCCCCCGCTCGCCCTGAGCTCGGCCGCTTCGTGGTCGGGCGCAATGTGGAACTGAGGGCTCAGCTCGAGGCGATGATCGACGGTACCGCTGCGGAGCGCATGGTCTACGTCTGGGGTGGGCCCGGCAGCGGAAAGACTTATCTGTTGGCCGCGTTTGGGCGCGCCTGCGAGGCGAAGGGGCTTACGGTCGAGTTTGGCGCGCAGCGCGCTGCGCAGGCCGTGATCGCGGATGGTTTGGAGGCCTGGAGCATCGAGCGCCAGCATACCGGCTTTTCGACCTTCAACCGGGTGCGCGAGGCGGGTGGGTTCTGGCTCGCCGCGGGGCGCGTACCGCCGGCCGAACTGCCGGTGATCCCGGAGCTGCGGACGCGGCTCGGCTGGGGGCTGGTATTCCAGATCCACGGCCTGGACGATACGGAGAAGCGCGCGGCGCTCATCCACCATGCCGACACCCTCGGTTTCCGTCTGGACACCCAGGTCGCGGATTACCTTCTGAATCACACCTCGCGCGACATGCAGAGCCTGCTACGCGTTCTGGAGGCGCTCGATCGTTACGGGCTGGAGCGGCGCCGCGCGATCACACTGCCGCTGCTGCGCCAACTGCTCGCCGCGGTGCCGCAGTCCTGATCAGGCTTCGCCCGGCTGGGCCTGCTGGTCGGCGATGTCTTTGTGGACCTGTGCCATGTCCAGCCCCATCACCTGCTCGATCAGGGAGTCCAGCGCGTTCGCCGGCAGCGACCCCGCTTCCGAGTAGAGGATGACCTGCTCGCGAAAAACCATCAGCGTCGGGATCGAGCGAATCTGGAAATACCCCGCGAGCTCCTGTTCGACCTCGGTGTTGACCTTGGCGAAAACGATGTTGGCGTGCTTAGCGGATGCCGCCTCGAAAATCGGCGCAAATCCGCGACAAGGTCCGCACCACGGTGCCCAGAAGTCGACGATCACGACGTCGTTGCCATTGATCGTGGGTTCGAAATTGTCCTTGGTGAGTTCGATGACAGCCATGCTGATTCCTGCAAAGTTTGAGGATGCCGAAAGGCGAAATAAAAAAGCGCGAGGACGAACCCTCGCGCCTAGTGCCACCCTATCACGGATGGCGGGCCTCCCACAATTGGAGGCGCATTATCGGGCAGTGCGAACCTGCAGCCCCGCCCTAGGTCCAGCCGAAGCCGACTGGCCTGAAATCATTTGGCAAACGCCTGGTTGAAAAGGCCACCTTTCGGCGGCGGTGACGACTCCCCGCGCCCCATGTTCTGGTTGTGCTTCAGCTTGCTGCGCACCTCGGCGCGATTGACCGCCATGATGAGTTCGGTGGCAAGCACGCGTGCCTGGTGCGGGGTGAGGTTCAGTGCGCATTCATGCGCCTGAAGCGACAACACCACGCAGTCGCGGCCCTGGGTATCTTCACGTAGTGCTATGTCCAGGACGTTGCCGGGTTCCAGTTCGATCATCTCGCGCTCTCCTTGCAGGTCTCGTAGAGGGTTCAGCAGAGTCCGTGCCAGTACGCCTTTCCCCGCGTGCAGCGCGCAAACCTACTTAAATCGCGGATCGAGCGAGCTCGTTCCGATTCGCGCGCGGTGCGCTCTGACGAGGCTTCGACAGAGCAGGCGGCAAAATCGTCAATGCGCCCGGTGCGCAACGACCGACGACACCACGACAGTTCCGGCGAACCGGCCAGGAGACCCCGCGGGGAGGACGACCCCGGGGAATTGGAGGGTGGCGTAAAGCGTCCCGAGGCGACGCAGGCAGCGAGATCTTCGACCGGGGAGGTGCTGAGGAAGCGAGGATCGAATCGAGCGCGTCGCGGCGCGGGCTTCCAGAGAACAATAAAAAACGGGGGACAAGCCCCCGTTTCAGATTGGGCAGTGCCCGACCTGTTTAAAGCCCGAATGGCTTGATGACCGGTACCGCCGGTGCGGGAGCAGGCGCGGGAGCAGGAGCCTGTGCGGGTTTGGCGGGGGTCGCCTTCTTCGCAGCAGGCTTCTTCGCGGCCGGCGCTTTTTTGGCTACCGGTTTTGCGGCCGGTTTCTTGGCTGCAGCCGGCTTCGCGGCCGCTTTCTTGGCTACGGGCTTTTTGGCCGCTGCAGCTTTCTTGGCCGGTGCCGCTTTTTTAGCCGGTGCCGCCTTCTTCGCTACGGGCTTTTTGGCCGCGCTTGCCTTTTTGGCTGCCGGCTTGGCGGCTGCCTTCTTGGCTACGGGCTTTTTGGCCGCTGCAGCTTTTCTGGCCGGTGCCGCTTTTTTAGCCGGTGCTGCTTTCTTGGCTGCGGGCTTTTTGGCCGGTGCTGCTTTTTTAGCCGGTGCCGCTTTCTTGGCTGCGGGCTTCTTCGCTGCTACCGCTTTTTTGGCCGGTGCAGCTTTTTTCGCTGCGGGTTTCGCGGCTGCCTTCTTGGCCGCGGGCTTGGCCGCAGATTTCGCTGCGGCCTTCTTTGCCGCAGGCTTGGCGGCGGGTTTCTTTGCTGTTGCCATCTAACACTCCTTAGAAGTTGAACACATTCAGTTACCACTACAGC
>CBJMYK010000139.1:0-4951 GCA_966433795.1 uncultured Thiobacillus sp.
GCTCGGCGCTCTGCCCTTCAGCTTCTCCGGTCTCGTGGTCGCCTCCCTGTTCTATTCACTGCCCTTCGTTGTGCAACCGCTGCAGAACGCGTTCGAAGCAATCGGCGAACGCCCGCTCGAAGCGGCGGCGACGCTGCGCGCTTCGCCGCTCGACCGCTTCTTCAGCGTGGTTCTGCCGCTCGCGCGGCCCGGTTACCTTACGGCCGGCGTCCTCGGCTTCGCCCACACACTCGGCGAATTCGGGGTCGTGCTGATGATAGGCGGCAACATTCCGGGTGAAACCCGCGTCGTGTCCGTGCAGATCTACGATCACGTCGAGGCGCTGGAATACGCGCAGGCGCACTGGCTCGCGGCGGCCATGCTGGCGTTTTCCTTCGTCGTGCTGCTGGCGCTTTACACCCTCAATCCGAGCGGTCGGCGCAGATGAGTGGCGCCGTCCCAGCTGGCATCCGCGCGCGTTTTTGCGTCATTTGGCCCGGCTTTTCGCTCGACCTCGACCTTGAGCTGCCTGGGCACGGGGTGACCGCGCTGTTCGGTCATTCCGGGTCGGGCAAGACCACGCTGCTGCGCTGCATCGCCGGCTTGCAGCGCGCGACCGGCTTTCTGAGCGTCAGAGGCGAGGTCTGGCAGGATGCGACGCGCTTCGTCCCGACGCACCGTCGTCCGCTTGGCTACGTGTTCCAGGATGCGAATCTGTTTGCGCACATGTCTGCGCGCGGCAATCTCGAATATGGGATGAAGCGGAGCCGCGAGCCGCTCGCCCGTTCCGCGCTCGACCATGTCATCGACCTGCTCGGCATCGGACCGCTGCTGACGCGGCGCCCCGACCAGCTCTCGGGCGGCGAACGGCAGCGCGTCGCGATCGCCCGGGCGCTGGCGGTGAAACCCCGGCTGCTGCTGATGGATGAGCCGCTCGCCGCGCTCGATCTCGCGCGCAAGCAGGAGGTCCTGCCTTACCTCGAGCGCCTGCACGACGAACTCGAGATTCCCGTCCTCTACGTCAGCCATGCCGCCGACGAGGTCGCGCGGCTCGCCGATCATATCGTCGTCATGGAGGAAGGCCGCGCGCGCGCGACCGGGCCATTGAGCGACACGCTCGCTCGCCTCGATCTCCCGATCAAGCTCGGCGAGGACCTCGGCGTCGTGCTCGATGCCGTCGTCGCGGCGCGTGACGCGGCCTGGCATCTGGTCGAAATGGAATTCGCTGGCGGCCGCGTGTGGACGCGCGACAACGGCCAGCCGCTCGGGCATCGCGCGCGCGTGCGCATCCTCGCGCGCGACGTGAGCCTCGCGCGGGCGCCGGTCGCCGGAACGAGCATCCTCAACACCTTGCCCGCAGTCGTCGTGGAGAGCGTCGACGACACCCATCCGGCGCTCGTGCTGGTCAAGCTGCGCGTCGGCGACTCGCCCCTGCTTGCCCGCCTGACGCGGCGCTCGGCCCACGCGCTCGAGCTCGCGCCCGGACAGCCGGTTTACGCCCAGATCAAGGCCGTGGCGCTGGTTGGGTGAGCCGTGGATGCGGCGCTGGCGACGCGGCCGCTAACGAACGACCCAACGCCGAATCCCCGCCCGGGTCAGCGCCGCACCGAGCCGTTCCTGCCCAGCGCCGCAGCGCGCGATCGAAGGGGCGCCGCAAGCTTCGCAGCGCCGCAGACGCATGTCGTAATACAACGTAACAATTCGCCATCATCCGCAAGCGAATCGCCGTTCGGATGGCGCTACTCTTGGCTTGTAGCAATCACTAGGAGCCGAGGATTTATGAAGAACGCCAGAAACATTAAAGCAAAGGCATGCACCGTGGCAGGACTCGCATGTTGTGTCATGGGGCAGGCCTTCGCGACGACTCCGCCCGATGTAAAGCTGACTTTCATCGAACTCAACGACCTGCACGCCAACCTGATCGGCCATAAGGATCTTGTCCGCAAGCCGGACGGCTCGACGACCGTCGCGATGCGGGGGGGGATGGCCCGCATCAAGACCCTGATAGACGGCGCGCGCGCATCCAACCCGAATACTGTGGTCATGAACATCGGCGACACCTTCCACGGCGGCGTCGAAGCGTTTTATTCGCTCGGCAACGCGGTCGCCGACCCGCTCAACGCACTCGGTATCGACGTCGGGGTGATCGGCAACTGGGACTACTACTTCACGCCCGGCATCACCCGCGCCCGCTATGGCCGCATCGTCGGCCTCGAGGACGACGTCGTCGAGGTTACGCTGCCGGGGTTCGACAATCCCGTCCCGGTCAAACGACCCAATTTTCCCAATCTAGGCGCCAACGTAAAGGACATGACCGATCCGCTCATGCCCAAGGATTTCTTCGCGCCGACCCACCTCATCACCCGGCAGGGGGTCAAGATCGGCTTCATCGGCTTCACGTCGGACATCGTCGAGCAGATGCATCCGCTGCTCGCCGAGGGCATGGATTTCGCGTACGGTCTCGAGGAGCACAGGAATCTCATTATCCAGCACGCGCGCAGCCTGCGCCGCCAGGGCGCGGACATCGTCGTGCTCATGAGCGAACTGGGAATCCACAAGGATATCGCCTTGTCGAAGAGCCTGGCGACGATGCAGGCAGCCGGAACGCTCGAAGCGGGCCTGCTCGACATCGTGTTTTCGGCTCACACCCATGAGCTGACGGAACACCCGGTGACGACGTCCGAGGACGGCAGGACGCTTTACGCGCCGGTCGTCGAGGCCGGCAACGACGGCTATCTCGGGCGTCTCGATGTGACCATGCAATACAAGGGCGAGACGACGATGCGTCTGGGCTTGCGCAGTGGGACGGCCGCCGAGCAACACTGGAAGCCTGTGAACAAGCAATGGCAGATCGTCGAAGTCGACGCGGCCGTCGCCGAAGATCCTACGGTCAAGAAGCTCGTGGACGCGGAACGCGCCCCTTTCCTCGTGCCCGATCCCAAGTTGCACGCCTTGCCCTTCGTCATGCAGACGCTCAATCAGCCGATCGATACGGTGATCAGCCACATCGAGCCGGGCAGTATCGTCCACCAGAACGCGCTTCTGTCGGGGGCGATCAATCGCAACCACTCGAACGAAAGCACGTTCAATAACTTGTTTACCCAGATGCTGCTGGACCTGAGCCACGACCCGAAACTCGCGATCCCCGATGCCAAGGTGTCGATTTCGCCGGCTTTCCGCATGGGTGCGACGGTCCCCGAAGCCGGATATCTCATGGAAAACGGGGTCGTGGCGAGCGGCGACTTCACGCTTGAAGACGCGTACCGTTTCTTCCCGATGTATTACGGCGTCGTGACGGCCCAGACGACGGGTGCCGACCTCAAACGCCGCGTCGAGGATTCGCTTAAACACACCTATTCCTCCGATGCCTTCAACCACGGCACGGGCTGGGCAACAGCCTGGGGCGGGGTCAAGCAGACGGTTGACCTGGCCCGCGGAGACCCGCACCAGGACGGCCAGCTGAGCCGGCTCCTCGCGCTGCGCTATGACTCGGGCGAGGAGGTCAAGGACGATGAAATCGTGACGGTGATCGGCTGCCGGCGCCTGCCGATCGACTACGTCGGAACGGTTTGCGGCCAACCGGGATTCGTGAACGAAGACACGGTCAAGCGGGCGGGCGGTGTGCTGCCGATATCGATGATCGATCTGTTCGTCAGCACCCTCAAGAGCGGTTACAAACTGAAGACTTCGAAAACGTCGGTCGAGGACCTGAGCCAGTTCACGATGTTCCCGACGACGCCCTTCATCCAGCCGCTCGAGGGGACGGGAGGCAATATCCAGCCCGCGCCCACCGAGGATCCCTGCGGCTATCTCAAGTGGAAGTGCCAGCCTGATCAACCGCTGTAACGTCGCGAACACCGTGGCCCACCATGGGTTGACGGTTCAGGCAAACCACTGAAACATGGAGCCCCGGCGCGTACCGGGGCTTCGTTTTTTTCTCGGTTTGCCTTGCGGGCCGGCCGGCCCCCCGCAGCGCCCCCGGATCACAGTGGTACATTCCCGCATGGAGACCAAACACATTTTAGTTGTCGACGACGACCAGGAGCTGCTCGACATGGTCTGCCGCTACCTGGACGAGAATGGGCTGACCGCCCACGCCGCCGCCGACAGCGTCGCCATGGACGCGTGGCTCGCGAGCGCGCGGCCTGATCTCATCGTGCTCGACGTAATGCTACCCGGCGAGGACGGTTTGTCGATCGTCAAGCGGCTCAAGTCGCGGCTCGACCTTCCAGTATTGATGCTCTCCGCACGCAGTTCCGACATCGACCGGATTCTCGGGCTGGAAATGGGCGCCGATGACTACCTCACCAAGCCCTTCCACCCCCGCGAATTGCTCGCACGCATCCACGCACGCCTGCGCCGACCTTCCGCACCGCGGCAGGACGAGGCCCTCGAGGCGGGGCCGTTCCGCCTCGACCTCGTGCGCCGCGAAGCCTACAAGCACGGCCGGTTCCTGGCCTTGTCGACCGCGGATTTTTCCTTGCTGTCGCTGTTCATGCGCCACAGCCATCGCGTCCTCGATCGTACTCAGCTCGTCGACCTCGCGTCGGCGATGGAGCGCATGCCCTTCAACCGCTCGATCGATGTGCGCGTGGCGCGACTGCGCCGTAAGATCGAGGACGATCCGGCTCAGCCGCGTTACATCCGCACCGTGCGGGGCAGCGGTTATCTGTTCGTTCCAGACGGCGGCGACGTCCCGTGAGTCCGCTGTCCGGCAGCTTTTATTACCGAACCGCGGCGGCGCTATTTGTCGGCGCGCTGGCGAGTTCGGTGCTGCTCGTCGGCATCGGATGGTTGCTCGTCGGAAAACCGATGGTGCGGCATTCGGCCATGACTTTTGCCAAGCAGATTCAGAATGCGGCCGATACCTACCGGCTCGTTCCCGCGCCCCAACGCGCCGCGTTCCTCGCGCATCTGACGCGCGACCAGGCGTTGACGCTCGAGCCGGCTGCGACGTCGGCTTTGACGGGCG
>CBJMYK010000140.1:0-4942 GCA_966433795.1 uncultured Thiobacillus sp.
TGGCCGGCGGCCGCAGCCACATGGCGACGTTGGCCAGGCTGAACGGCAACAGCAGCAGGAAGGACCATGCCAGAATGACTGGCGTCCATGAGGTAGGATTGAATACAGCAGGCACGACTAGGAGGCGTCGCGCGATCCGATCGCCGCCGCGAACGCATCGACCACCGGCTGGATCCCGCTGCGCTTGAGCTTGAGCGCCGCCTGGTTGACGACCAGCCGCGAACTGATATCGCAGATGTGTTCCACTGCCACGAGGCCGTTGGCCTTGAGCGTGCCGCCGGTCGAGACGAGGTCGACGATCACGTCCGACAGGCCGACCAGCGGCGCGAGCTCCATCGAGCCGTAGAGCTTGATGAGGTCGATGTGCACGCCTTTCGATGCAAAATGCTCGCGCGCGGCGTTGACGTACTTGGTGGCGACGCGAATTCGCGCGCCCTGCTTCACCGTGCCTGCGTAGTCGTAGCCTTCGCGCACGGCGACCATCATGCGGCACTTGGCGATCTGCAGGTCGAGCGGCTGGTAGAGGCCGCGGCCGCCATGCTCGTTCAATACGTCCTTGCCGGCGATGCCGAGGTCGGCGGCGCCGTATTGAACGTAGGTCGGCACGTCGCTAGCGCGGACGATGATGAGGCGCACATCCTCGCGATTCGTGCCGATGATGAGCTTGCGCGACGACTCCGGGCTCTCGGTCGGCGTGATGCCCGCGGCGGCAAGAAGCGGCAGCGTCTCGTCGAAGATGCGACCCTTCGAGAGGGCCAGGGTGATGCCGGTATTACTCATGGCTTGTCCGTCTTCAGTGCACGCGCTTGATGCGACCGCCCAGCTGGGTCAGCTTTTCCTCGATGCGCTCGTAACCGCGGTCGAGATGGTAGATGCGCTCGATCGTGGTCTCGCCCGCGGCGACCAGGCCGGCGAGCACGAGGCAGGCCGACGCGCGCAGGTCGGTCGCCATCACCGTCGCACCGTCGAGGCGCGGGACGCCGCGGACGAGCGCGGTATGGCCCGAGACCTCGATGTTGGCGCCGAGGCGGCGCAGCTCCTGCACGTGCATGAAGCGGTTCTCGAAAATCGTTTCCGTCACGCTCGCGGCGCCGGCGGCGATCGTGTTCATCGCCATGAATTGGGCCTGCATGTCGGTCGGAAACGCCGGATGCGGTGCGGTGCGGACATCGACCGCGTCGAGCTTGCCGGTGGATTCGACTTCGATCCAGTCGTCGCCGACACTTAGCTTCGCGCCCGCCTCGCGCAGCTTCGAAATCACGGCTTCGAGGGTATCGGGCGAGGTATGCGTCGCGCGCACGCGGCCACCCGTCATGGCGGCTGCGACGAGAAACGTCCCAGTCTCGATGCGGTCGGCCATCACAGAATACTCGGCACCGTGGAGCGCCTCGACGCCGTGCACGGTGACGACGTCGCTGCCCGGGCCCTCGATTTTTGCACCCATCGCGACGAGGCAGCGCGCGAGATCGACGACTTCGGGTTCGCGCGCCGCGTTTTCGAGCACGGTCGTCCCCTCGGCGAGCGCCGCCGCCATCATGAGGTTCTCGGTCCCCGTCACGGTCACCATGTCCATGACGATGCGCGCACCCTGCAGGCGCTTGCAGCGCGCATGGATGTAGCCGTGCTCGATCGAGATCTCCGCACCCATGGCCTGCAGGCCCTTGATATGCAGGTCGACCGGGCGCGACCCGATCGCGCAGCCCCCGGGCAGCGAGACGCGCGCCTCGCCGAAGCGCGCGAGCGTCGGCCCGAGCACGAGGATCGCCGCGCGCATGGTCTTGACCATTTCGTAGGGCGCTTCCTTGTGCGGGATCGAATCGCCCGAGAGGGTGACGTGATTCTTGTCGTCGAGCGTGACGCGCACGCCCATGTGGCCCAGCAGCGCGAGCATCGTGCTGATGTCCTTGAGGTGGGGCACGTTGCCGAGCCTGAGCGGCTCGGCCGTGAGCAGGCTCGCGGTCAGGATCGGCAGCGCCGCATTCTTGGCCCCAGAAATCCGTACCTCGCCCGCGAGCGGGTTGCCGCCCTGGATCAGCAGTGCGTCCATTTCAGCGCGCGGCCCAGTCTTCCGGCGTGTAGGTCTTCATCGACAGCGCGTGGATCTGCGCATGCATGCGGGTGCCGAGCGCGTCGTAGACCAGGCGGTGTTGCTGGATCATGTTCTTGCCGGCGAACGCGGGACTCACGATGACGGCCTGGAAATGCTGGCCGTCGCCGTCGAGTTCGATGTAATCGCACGGCAATTTTTCCGTGATCCAGCCTTTGATGTCCTCGGGAGTGACCATGCTTGTCTCGCTTGTTTCCATTGGGCGCCTCTGCCCAGAGAGGCGTTTCAGTGCCTGAGTTTGTATCCGCTCTTCAGCAGCGTCAGGGAGAGGGCGGATATTGCCACAAAGCAGGCCCCGGCGACCAGCAGACCGAGCCAGGGATCGGTGTCCGAGTGGCCGACGAAGGCATAGCGGAAGCCGTCGATCAGGTAGAACACCGGGTTGACGTGGGAGACCGCCTGCCAGAACGGCGGCAGCGAATGGATCGAATAGAAGACGCCGGAAAGAAAGGTCAGCGGCAGGATCAGGAAGTTCTGGAAAGCCGCGAGCTGATCGTATTTCTCCGCCCAGATGCCGGCGACGATGCCCACCGCGCCGAGGATCGCGCAGGCCAGCAGCGCGTAGGCGAGCAGCCAGCCGAGATGCGGCATCTGCAAAGGCGCGAACCACAAGGTGACGACCCAGACGCCGAGGCCGACCACGAGTCCGCGGATCACCGACGCGCCGAGATAGGCGAGAAAGAATTCGAGGTAGGACAAGGGCGGCAACAGCACGAACACGATGTTGCCGGTCATTTTCGACTGGATGAGGCTCGACGAGCTGTTGGCGAACGCGTTCTGCAGCATGCTCATCATCACGAGCCCGGGGATCAGAAAGCTCGTGTAGGACACGCCCGGGTAGACCTCGACGTGCGCTTCGAGCACGTGCGAGAAAATCAACAGATACAGCAGTGCGGTCACCACTGGCGCGACCACGGTCTGCACGGCGACCTTCCAGAAGCGCAGCATTTCCTTGCGGAACAGCGCAGGCAGGCCGGTCATCCGGAAAACCCCAGTTGACCGCTTAGACGCGCGCGGAATTTCGCATGAGTGCTGATCATGTGCGTCTCATGATGTCGGTGAAGACATCTTCCAGGTCCGGTTCGCGCAGGTGCATCTCGAGCACGCGCACGCCGTCGGCACGCAGGTCGGCGAGCAGCGACTCAAGTTCGGCGTACTCGCCGAAATTGATGCGCCAACAACCGTCGGCGTCGCGCTGCAGGCGCGCCTGCCAGGCAAGCGGCACGGTTTCGCGGTCGAGCCGCAACTGCGCGCAGTGTTCGTTGGTCAGGCGGAGCAGATTGCGCGTCGTGTCGGCGGCGACGACGCGCCCGCTTTTCAACATCGCGATGCGGCCGCACAGCGCTTCGGCCTCCTCCAGATAGTGCGTCGTCAGCAGGATCGTGTGCCCTTCGCGGTTGAGGCGGCTGACGAATTCCCATAGGGAACGGCGCAGGTCGACGTCGACGCCGGCCGTCGGCTCGTCGAGGACGATGACGGGCGGCTTGTGAACAAGCGCCTGTGCGACGAGCAGGCGCCGTTTCATGCCGCCCGAAAGGCTCTGGGTGTTCTTGCCCGCGTGTGGCGTGAGATCGAGGTGATGCATGATCTCGTCGATCCAGGCATCGTTGTGCTTGAGGCCGAAATAGCCGGATTGGATATTCAGGGTCTCGCGCACGTTGAAGAAGGGGTCGTACACGAGTTCCTGCGGTACGACGCCGAGCGCCCGTCGCGCCTTGCGGTAACCCGCGACGACGTCGTGCCCCATGATCGATGCCGAGCCCGAGTCGGCCCGCGTGAGACCGGCGAGGATCGAGATCAGCGTGGTCTTGCCGGCGCCGTTGGGCCCGAGGAGCCCGAAAAACTCCCCCGCCTGGATGTCGAGCGAGACGCCGTCGAGCGCCTGGGTCGTGCGAAACCGTTTGCGCAGGTTGTGAACGCTGATGGCATGGGCCGCCGGGTTCATGCCGGCATCAGGTCGGAGACGCCGTACAGATCCGCCAGTGTCGTGAAGCTGGATGGCATGCCCGTGCAACTCAGCGTCCTGCCACCCTGAAGCGCGGTGCGCATGGCGCTGAATATCAACGCGAGCGCCGCCGAGTCCGCGCTCTCGACCGCGCTGAAATCGAGTGCCGTCACGCCGCCACGCAGGTGGGGTTCCAGCTCGCGCAGCAGGCCGCCGACGCTGTCGACCGTCACCGCCCCGCTGATCTGGCAGCGATCACCCTCGCAGGCAATCACGGGGCCGGGCGTGCAGGCGCTTTGGCCGCGGCGCTGCTCGCCGACTTGTCCGCCAGCGTCTTCACAAGGCCGTCGATGCCGCTCTGACGTATCGTGCTGGCAAACGATGAACGATAGTTCGTGACGAGGCTCACGCCGTCGATTGAAACGTCATAGACCTTCCAGCCGAACGCGGTCTTGTACATCGCGTAGTCGATCGGAATGGGCTGACCGCCGGGCTGCCGAATCTCGGTATGGACGGTCACGTCGGTGTCATCGGGCTTGAGCGTCAGCGGCTTGAATTCGACGGTCTGATTGGTGAACGCGGTCAGGGAACTCGAATAGGTGCGCACCAGCAGGTTGCGAAATTCCGTTACCAGGGCCTGCTTCTGCTTCGCACTCGCGCGCGACCAATGCTTGCCGACCGCAAGCTGGGTCATGCGGTTGAAGTCGAAGTTCGGCAGAATCTTGGCTTCGACGAGTTGATAGACCTTGTTCAGGTTACCGCTCTGGATTTCCTTGTCCTGCTTCAGAATGGCCAGGACTTCCTGGGTCGTCGTTCGAGCGAGAACGTCGGGGGGCGTGTCCGCGGCCCCAACCGGCGTCGAAGACAGTCCGGCCATGAATGCCAGCGAC
>CBJMYK010000141.1:0-4933 GCA_966433795.1 uncultured Thiobacillus sp.
TGGCGGACTTCTACGTCACCATCGGCAAGGCTGGCGCCGGCAAGCAGAAAGAAGGCGACAACCGCACGCCGATCGGCATCTATACCGTCTCGTCCTTCAAGTCGCCGCAACAACTCACCGATTTTTACGGCAGCGGCGCCTTTACGCTGTCCTATCCGAACGAGTGGGACACGCGCCAAGGCCGCAATGGACACGGCATCTGGATCCACGGCAGCCCGAGCGATACGTACAGCCGCGCGCCGCGCGCGAGCGAAGGCTGCGTCGTGCTGGCCAACGACGACCTCACGCGGCTCGGCCGGTATATCCAGACTGGCAGAACGCCCGTCATCATTGCCGAGGCAATCGAATGGGTCGCACCGGAGGGACTCGAAGCGCGCCGCGGCGACCTCGCCACGGCGCTCGACACCTGGCGGCAGGACTGGGAAAGCCGCGACACGCCCCGCTTGCTCACGCATTACAGCAGCGCATTTCGCAACGGCACACAGGACTTCGAAAGCTTCGCCGCCGGCAAGCAGAAGATCAACGCCGCCAAGTCGTGGATCAAGATCGGGCTCAGCGACGTCAGTCTGATGCTCTACCCTGAGCGCCCGGATTTCGCGATGGTGAACTTCGTCCAGGACTACCGCAGCGACAATCTCAGTGACCGTACCGTGAAGCGCCAGTTCTGGAGCCGCGAAAACGGACGCTGGAAAATAATTCACGAAACCTCTCTCTAAGTACCGAGTCACTCGACACGCCCGCACCGTTTCGCGGGCGACGAAATTCCGCTGGCGAATCAGGCGTTGTCCCGCGACGGCTCCTGGAGACTCCCTGATGACCAAGACCCGGTGCGGACATCAGGCGAATTCACATAGAACCCGGGTTAAGGACATCCATGGTCAAGCTGCATACGAATCACGGCACCATCACGCTCGAACTCGACGCCGAGAAGGCACCCAAGACCGTCGAGAATTTTCTGCAATACGTCCGTGACGGATTCTTCGACGGCACGATCTTCCACCGCGTGATCGACGGCTTCATGATCCAGGGCGGCGGCTTCGAGCCGGGCATGAGCCAAAAACCGACGCGCGACGCGATCGAGAACGAAGCATCCAATGGCCTCAAGAACGACGCCTACACCGTGGCGATGGCGCGCACGCCCAACCCCAACTCGGCCACCGCGCAGTTCTTCATCAACGTCGCCAACAACAGCTTCCTGAATTTCACCTCGCCGACCCCGCAGGGCTACGGCTACGCCGTATTCGGCAAGGTCGTCGAGGGGACCGACGTCGTGGACAAGATCAAGAAGGTCAAGACCGGCAACCGCGGCGGCCATCAGGACGTGCCGCTGGACGACGTCGTGATCACGAAAGCCGAAATCGTATAAAGCCGGCCATGGGCGAAAAACGGGGCGCGGGCCGGACGTTCTTCGTCGCCGATCTGCACCTGACCGACGAACGCCCGCTCGCGACCGCTCGTTTTTTTCGCTTCCTCGAGGACGAGGTGTCAGGCGCCGACGCGCTCTACATCCTCGGCGACTTGTTCGAGGCCTGGACCGGCGACGACCACGACGAGGCGGTCGCGTCCGCGACGGCTCGGCGTCTCAAGGCCTTGGCGGACACGGGCACCCCGGTGTATTTCATGCACGGCAATCGCGACTTCATGCTGGCCGAACGCTACGCGGAAAAGTCCGGCATGACGCTGTGCACCGATCCCGCCCGGATCGACCTCTATGGCACGCCGACGCTGCTGATGCATGGCGACACGCTCTGCACGGACGACGTGGCGTACCAGTCGTTCCGTCGGCGCGTGCGCCATCCGCTGACGCTCGCGCTGCTGCGACGCCTGCCTTTCGCCTGGCGCCACCGATTGGCGCGCCAGGCGCGGGCAGGAAGCGAATCGGCCAAGGCTGGCAAGGCGGCCGCGATCATGGACGTAAATGGAACGGAGGTCGAGCGCGTGCTGCGCGAGCATCGCGTCAGCCGCCTGATCCACGGCCATACCCATCGACCGGCGCAGCACCTCCATACCGTCGAGGGCCAGGACGCCGAGCGCTGGGTCGTGCCCGACTGGTATGCCCGCTGGGGCTATGTGGCGTGCGAACCCGCCGGCTGCGCGCTGACGGTTGAAAATCTATGAAGGCGCGTTGATTGCCGTCATGCCCTCGGGCACCCGGAACAGTCCCGGCTGCGCAGGCTCGCGCGTTTGGCTTTCGAACCGTCGCGTGCGGCCGTTGAAGTCACGGGCCTCCAGCGGCAGGCCGAGCTCGAGGAGCGCCCCCGCTTCCCAGACCTCGTTGGCCAGATCGCAGTCGTGCTGCATGTCGACCGGAGAATCCTTCCAGACGCGATACTGCGTCGCCGCCAGAACCGCTTTCAATTCCATCATGGCCTGCGCGGCGTCGGGCGCGAGCCGCGGCGCGACGATCCCCTCGCTGCAGACGACGCCGTTGACGGTCAAGCTGAAACGGCGCGTGCCGGCGGCAGCGGGCTCGCTGCGGAGCTCGGATTTCCACGCAACCGGCCGATCGGGCAGTATTCCCGTCGTGAATACCATCGCCAGCCTGCTGTCGCGCATCACATTGATGACCTGACGCTGACGCCGATCGAGCAGGACAAAGTCGCCGCCGTCTTCGCCGGCATCCATGCGCAAAAACTCGGGCGTCACGAGGATGCGCGTCGGATAGGAGGGGTCGCCCGGATCCTGGTCGACGTAGCGCAGAGTGATCATCGTCGGCGCGGAGCCCGGCGCGTCGCTCGCATCGAGCGTGCCCGCCGCGACCAGGCAAAGCAGCGGCAGCCAGCGCGTCACGCGAGCCCCCGTGCAAGATCGGCCTGGATGTCGGCGAGCGACTCGAGGCCGACCGCGATACGCACCAGACCGTCGCCGATTCCGGCCGCGAGTCGCTGTTCCGCCGTCATGCGGCTATGCGTGGTCGTCGCAGGATGGGTGATCGTGGTCTTGGTGTCGCCGAGGTTCGCGGTGATCGACAAGAGCCTGGTCGCGTCGATCAGTTTCCACGCCGCAGCCTGCCCCCCTTTCAACTCGAAGGCGACGATGCCGCCGCCGGTCTTCTGCTGCGCCATCGCCAGCTCGTGCTGCGGGTGCGACGGCAGGCCCGGGTACAGCACGCGGGAGACCTGCGGCTGCGCCTCGAGCCACTGCGCGAGCGCGAGCGCGTTTTTCGAATGCGCGTCCATCCGTAGCGCAAGCGTCTCCATGCCTTTCAGGATCACCCAGGCGTTGAAGGGCGACAGCGTAGGCCCCGCCGTACGCAGGAAAGTGTAGACGCCTTCCATCAAGGCGTGGCTGCCGAGCACGGCGCCGCCGAGTACCCGCCCCTGGCCGTCCAGATACTTGGTCGCGGAATGGATCACGATGTCGGCGCCGAGTTCGAGCGGCTTTTGCAGCACCGGCGAACAGAAGCAATTGTCGACCGCGAGCCAGGCGCCGGCCTCGTGGGCGATCGCCGCGAGCGCGCGGATGTCGCTGACTTCGGTCAGCGGATTGGACGGCGACTCGACGAAGAAGAGCTTCGTGTTCGGCTTCACCGCCGCGCGCCATTCGGCCGGGTCGGTCGGCGACACATAGCTCGTCTCGACCCCGAAGCGCCCGAGGATGTTCGAGAACAGCTGTACGGTCGAACCGAAGATCGAGCGCGACGCGACGACGTGCTCGCCGGCCTTCATGAGCCCCATCACGGTCGCGAGTATCGCCGCCATGCCCGAGCTGAAGGCGACGCAACGCTCGGCCCCCTCGAGTGCCGCGAGCCGCGTTTCCATCATCTGCACGGTCGGATTGGTGAAGCGCGCGTAGATCGGACCCGGCGCCTCGCCCTTGAAGCGCGCCGCCGCCTCGGCCGCGCTGCCGAATACGAAACTCGACGTGAGGAACATCGCCTCGGAGTGTTCGTTGAACTGGCTGCGGACCGTGCCGGCGCGCACCGCCAGCGTTTCAATGTCGTATTCGTCGTTCATCTTCGAGTCCATAAAGAAAAAAACCCCGAACGCGAAGCGCGCTGCGGGGTTTCCGTCGCGTCGCTTTAGCCGTATTTATCAAGCGCCCGCAAGCTGGGATTCAAATCGGCGCCCTGTCGCTGCCGAATCTACGCCCGGGCGGTGCCGTGGTCAACCGCCGGTCGCGAGGTTGAGGTCGAGCTGCTGGGTCGACAGCGCCGAAGGCGGCGGGCTTTCGCCGTTGCGCGCCGCCTCGATGTAATCGAGGTACTCGGGCGTGACGTCGCCGGTGATGTAGCAGCCGTTGAAACACGACGTGTCGAATTCGCGAATCGCAGGGTTGGCGGCGCGCACCACTTCGACCATCGCGTCGAGGTCCTGATAGATCAGCGCGTCGCATCCGATCTCGCGCGCGATCTCGGCGTCGTTGCGGCCGTTGGCGATCAGTTCACGGCGCGACGGCATGTCGATGCCGTAGACGTTGCAGAAACGAACCGGCGGCGAAGCCGAGGCGAAATACACCTTCGCCGCGCCCGCGTCGCGCGCCATCTGGACGATCTCCCGGCTCGTGGTGCCGCGCACGATCGAGTCGTCGACGAGAAGGACGTTCTTGCCCTTGAACTCCTCGGCGATGGCGTTGAGCTTCTGGCGCACCGACTTCTTGCGCAGCGCCTGGCCCGGCATGATAAAGGTGCGGCCGATGTAGCGGTTCTTGATGAAACCCTCGCGATACGGCACCGCCAGATGGTTCGCCAGCTGCAGCGCAGAGGGGCGGCTGGTGTCGGGGATCGGGATCACGACGTCGATCTTGAGATGGCCGAATTCGCGCTGGATTTTTTCCGCCAGCGACACGCCCATCGCGAGGCGCGTGCTGTAGACGGAGATGCCGTCCATGACCGAATCGGGGCGAGCGAGATAGACGTACTCGAAAATACAGGGGTTGAGCTGCGCCTTGTCACTGCACTGGCGGCTGTGCAGCCGCCGCTGGTAGTCGATGA
>CBJMYK010000142.1:0-4871 GCA_966433795.1 uncultured Thiobacillus sp.
GGCCGGCAATGGTGCAGCCGGTACCGGCGGCAATGGGGGGGCGGGCGGCAGCGCAACCGCAGGGGCCGGTGGTAACGGCGGCACGGGCGGCAACGGCGGGGCGAGCGGGTCCGGCGGCGCAGCGACCGCGAACGGCCCCGGCGGCGCGGGCGGTAACGGCGGCCTCGGCGGCAGCGCCACGAGCAGCGCGATGGCTGCAGCGACCACGGGGAGCGGCGGGGTCGGCGGCAACGGCGGCGACTCGCTCGGCGGCAACGCGGGCGTCTACAACGCGTCCAACACCCTCAGCGGCAGCCTGAACAACGGCTCCGGCATCATTTCGGTGTCGCAGAACACGGGCGCCAATGCCGAGACGCAGATCGGCGTCACTGTGCTGGGCAACATCGCGGTGCAGTAAGCGCAATGCCCGGAGTCGCGCTGCGGCTCCGGGTTTTTTCGCGAGGAGATGTCATGAAGGTTTCGCCAGCTATGCTCAGAACGATCGCGTCCGTCGCGGTTGCGCTATCGGTGTCTTCGGCGTGGGCCGACGCGAACTCCGATCAAGGCGACGTCCTGTTTGACGCCGCGGTATCCGAAGACGCGCTTGCCGAACAACGCGGTAAAGCGCTGATCACTAATACCAACGATCTCGACGCGGCAGTCTACAAAAACAGCGTCGTCGACGCCGTCACCGGCAGCAATTTCGTCAGTGAAGGCTCGCTCGCGAACAACGCCGGGCTCGCGACGATGATCCAGAACTCGGGCAATAACGTGCTGATCCAGAACGCCCTGATACTGAATATTCAGACGCAATGAAGATGCGCATTCCCGTGTGCAAGCGCGCCATGTTTCTGCTGATCGCCGTGTTCGCAGCGCCTATTGCGCAGGCCGGAACGGTCGACGTCCCGGGCGCCGCCGCGGGCTCTTTCAATGTCCGAACGATGAGCATGAAGGAGCGGCAATTCCGCTACACCGAGCGCCAGCAATACGATTTCAGTTGCGGCTCGGCCGCGCTGTCGACGCTGCTGACCCACCACTACGGCGACGCGATCAAGGAAAAGGCCGTCTACACGACGATGTGGGAAAAGGGCGACCACGCGAAAATCCGCAAGGAAGGCTTTTCGATGCTCGACATGAAGCGCTTCCTCGAATCGCGCGGCTACTCGGCCGACGGCTACAACGCCGATCTCAACAAGCTCGCGAACGCCGGTCTGCCTGCAATCGTGCTGATTCGCGACGGACGCTACAACCACTTCGTCGTCGTAAAAGGCGTACGCGACGGCAAGGTCGCCTTCGGCGACCCCGCGCAGGGCGCCCGGGTCATGGAGCAGGCCCGGTTCGAGCGCATGATGATCAACCGCATCGTTTTCGTCATCAACGGGCGGACGGGCGAAGCCGTCTTCAATCATCCCAGCGACTGGCGCGTGCGGGAGAAAGCGCCGGTGGGCCTCGCAAGCGGGCCCAACGACCTTGCCAACGCGACGCTGCTGCGCCGCCAGGCGGGGGACTTCTAGGTGGCCACGATGCACGGCGCGCTCCGACTCGTCGTGCTGGTTGCCGTGCTGACGAGCGGTTTCGTGTCTGCCGGGCATCCTTTCGAATCGGGGCACCCCTTCGAGAACGCCGCCCGTGCGAGCGACGAGGAGCTCGACCGCTTGCGCGGCGGCTTCATCGTCGACATGAACGGCTCCGAGTTCCTGATGCCTTTTTCCATCGACAGCATCGAGCGCGTGACCCAGATCAACGGCCAGACCTGGGTCGACGGCGAACTGACGACCGCGGCCTTGAATCCTCTGGCGCTCATTCCGATCGGCGATGCCGGCCTGGGCGCTTCGGCCGTGACGAGTGCAGGCGCGGCGACCACGATAGTCAGTCTGCACGGCCAGATGCTCGTGATCCAGAACGCTCCGGGCGACAGCGCGACGCCGGCCTTGAACGTCCAGGCGGAATCGCTCGGTGCCCTGATCCAGAACAGCGCGAACGACCAGGTCATACGCAACTTCACGACGCTGAACATCAGGGTCGACGCCGACCTGCTGGCAGCACAGGCGCGCCTCAGCACCCTCGTCAACGACAGCCTGCGCGGCCTGCGTTAGCAGCCTCGGTGTCGCCACAGGCCTCGCCGGGATCAGAACCGCATCGGGACGCGCAGGGTCAGCGTCGTGTCTGGCGTGTCCTCGGTCAGCCCCGCGCCTATCGACAGGTTGAGGTTGGCGCGCTTGTTCAACCGATACGAAAATCCCGCCTGCAGGGTCGCGAGCTGGACCGCAAGCGCCTCACTCGCGACGCTGCCGTCGATCTCGGTCTTATCGATCCACGTGTGTTCGTAGCTCAGGCTGAACGAGCTGCGCTCATTCAGCCCCAGCCCCATGCCGAAATTGAAGCCGATCGAGTCGCCCGGGTCGACTTCGCCGATATGTTGCGTGTAGTAGACGAGGTTGTTCTGGTAGGGAATCGTCGCGTCGACGTCGCGTTTGATGTTCCAAACATAGTTGATGCCGCCGAAGAACACGACCGGGTCCGTCGGTAATACGGCGCTCAGGCTCGGCTGCAGGCTGAAGAAACCCGAGCCGGTCGGAAGCTCGTTCGGCAGGTTGAAGTTCGGGTCGTAGTCGACCTCATACTGGTCACGGCCGGTGCGTGTCTTCAGACGCAGGCCGGCGACATAGAATGCACCGTCGGGTCTCGGTACGTTGATCTGATAGCGTGCGGCGAGTTCGATGTCGCCGAGTCCGGCACCGTCCGAACTGAACAGCTCCGAGCGCGCCACCTCGCCAACCGAGCGCGTCACGGTGTCGTCGCTGCGATAGAGGAAAGGCAGGCGCGCCTCGATCTCGAGCCGATTGGTCAGGCCGTAGCGTCCCGTGACCGCTGCCGTCCAGGTGCTGCGGTTGACGCTGCGGACGTCGATCTGGCCGATCAGCACCGCGTTGAGCACACTGTAGCCGAGGATCGACACGCGGTCGGACGAACTGAAGGCATACTGCAACGAAGGCTCGAGGACGAAGCTGCCCTTCGGGGTCAGGATGCTCGGCTGTGAGAACACGGTCGCCACGTCGAGCGTGGGATCGGCGCGCGGTGCGCCTTCGCTGCTGCGGCCGCTCAAGGCCGCCCCCTCGGCGTGCGCGAGGGGCGCCGGATCGACCTCGGCGGGCGGGCCTAATCGGCGCTGGATCGCGTGGACACGGCGTTGCGTATCCTCGAGTTTTCTCATCTCCAGCGCGAGCCGCTCTTTCAGTTCGGCCAGAAGTTTTGCCTGCTCGGCGAGCTCCTGCTCGAGCCTGTCACGCTCGCGCGTGTTCGGTTCGGTGGGTAGCGGCGGACGATCGGCGGGCCGGGATTCGGCGCCGTGCGCGGCCTGCGCGGACAGGACGAGCGCAAGGCTCGTACCGAGCAAGGCGCCCCGTTTTGATCTATTCATGACCCCTCCCCCTGACTGGAATTTTTTTATTCGGTGCCCCCGCTCACGCAGCCCGCGCTCCCGTGGGTCATCTCAGACGCTGCCGACGCATATCCCGGGCGCGCCGGGCCGCCTCCGGCCCTAGGCGCCGCGCTCCGCGCTAAACGTCAGCGCGCGCGGCGCTTCTGCGAGCGCGGTCCGGATCGACGGCCCTACCAATGCATGGCGCTCGAGCAAGCGGTACATGGTCGCGCGTGAGACGCCGAGTTCCCGTGCCGCTTCGGAGACGTTGTGCTGGCAGCGGCGCAACGCCGCGCGAATCGCGTCGGCTTCTGCCTTGGAGCGCGCGCCGTCGAGCGTCAGCCCGGGCGCGCTCGCTGCCCGTCTTTCCATCCCGAGATCCTCGGGCGTCAGGTAAGGGTGTTCCGCCATGATGATTCCCTGGCGGATGCGGTTGACCATTTCACGCACGTTGCCGGGCCACGCGTGCTGGTTCATCGCGCGCAAGGCCTGCTGGCTGAAGCCCTTGACCTTGCCGCGCGTCTCCCACGAAAACTTCTCGAGCAGCGCCTGGGCGAGCAGTTCAACGTCCCCGTGCCGGTCGCGCAAGGGCGGGACGACGAGATTGATGACGTTGAGACGGTAGTAGAGGTCTTCCCTGAAAAGGCCTTTGGCGACGGCGTCGCGAAGGTCGACATGGGACGCTGCAACGACACGGATGTCCAGTTGCACCGATTGGGTCGACCCCAGGCGTTCGATGACCTTGTCCTGCAGCACGCGCAGCAGGTTGGCTTGCAGGCTGAGCGGGAGATCGGCGATCTCGTCGAGGAAGAGCGTGCCGCCGTCGGCCGCTTCGATGCGCCCGATCTTCCGCTGGTGCGCGCCGGTGAACGCGCCTTTCTCGTGACCGAACAGCTCGCTCTGGATCAGGT
Source organism: uncultured Thiobacillus sp. (assembly GCA_966433795.1). Classification (GTDB taxonomy): domain Bacteria; phylum Pseudomonadota; class Gammaproteobacteria; order Burkholderiales; family Thiobacillaceae; genus Thiobacillus. The sequence goes on from CBJMYK010000142.1 coordinate 4,312, forward strand.
GCGTCGGCAGGGCGCCGCAATTGACGGCGATGAAAGGCTTTTTAGCGCGCGAAGACATGTCATGGATCGCGCGCGCGGCGAGTTCCTTCCCGGTCCCGCTCTCACCGCCGATCAATACGGGGGCATCGGCCTTGCTTGCTTTGCGCAAGGTGTGACAGAAACTCAGCATCACGGTGCTGCTGCCGACGATGCCGTATTCCTCGAGCGTGTGGGCATCCGGGGGCGGGTGTTGGAGCAATTGCCCCTTGCCCCACGCGTGACCGAGCGAAATCGCAAGTCGCTGGCCATCGATCGGCAAGGAATGGAAATCGTAGACGCCTGCGAGAAAATTGCGATGCTGCGGCCCCGGCCGCCAGAACGAGCGGTCCGACAAGGCGATCCATTGCAGCGATTGCTGCCTGCCCACGAGGTCGAAGAGCCGGTTGTTGCCCGCGCGCTGAAGCTGCAGCAGGCCCGCGTGAAAGGTCTGGTTTTCGAGACGGGTTGCGAGGTCGTGGACGTCGGTCGCGCGGTGCAGGTGCCAGCCGGCGTCGTGAAGAAATCGATGAATATCGCCATGT
>CBJMYK010000143.1:0-4857 GCA_966433795.1 uncultured Thiobacillus sp.
CCTGGCCGACGAAGTCGGCGACGAAGCGGTTGGCCGGCTCGTGATACAGGTTGTACGGCGTGTCCCATTGCTGGATGCGGCCCTCGTGCATGACGCCGACCCAGTCGGCGAGCGAGAAGGCTTCGTGCTGATCGTGGGTGACGATGAGCGCCGTCGTCGCCTCGCGCTTGAGGATATCGCGCACCTCGAGCGACAGGCGCTCGCGCAATTCGACGTCGAGGTTGGAGAAGGGCTCGTCCATCAGGATCAGACGCGGACGCGGCGCCAGCGCGCGCGCGAGCGCGACCCGTTGCTGCTGTCCGCCCGAGAGCTGATGCGGAAACTGGTCGGCGAGCCCGGCGAGTCCGACCAGCCGCAGCAAGTCGGCAACCCGCGCCGCGCGGGCCGCCTTCGATTCGCCGCGCAAGCCGAAGCCCACATTGTCCGCCACGCTCAGATGAGGAAACAGCGCGTAGTCCTGAAACACCATGCCGACGCGGCGCTTTTCCGCGGCGAGCATCCAGCCCGGTCGGCTTACGACCTCGCCGCCGATGCGGATCTCTCCGCTCTGGATCGGCTCGAAGCCGGAAATGCAGCGCAAGGCCGTCGTCTTGCCGCAGCCGGACGGGCCGAGCAGACAGCCGATCGCGCCTTCCGGCAGCGTGAAAGTGAGGTCCGCGATGATTTGCCGCGCGGCATACGACTGCGAGACCGAGTCGAGGATCAGTTCAGCCATAGGGCTCAGCCATGCGAATGCGTACCGCGCCAGGTCAGGAGAATAATGGGGATGATACCGGCGATGACGATCGCCAGCGACGGCAGCGCCGCGCGTTCCCATTCGCCCTCGGAGGTCATCTCGAATACCCGCACGGCGAGCGTGTCCCAGCCGAAGGGGCGGGTCATGAGGGTGATCGGCATTTCTTTCATGATGTCGACGAAAGCGAACGCCGCGGCGGTCAGCAGGCTTGCCCGCAACATGGGCAGATGCACGCGCGCCAGCAGTCCGGCCGTGCCCGTGCCGAGGTTGCGCGCGGCTTCGTCGACGCTGCGCGTAATGCGATGAAGTCCGCTGTCGATCGGACCGAAGCCGACGGCGAGAAAACGCACCAGGTACGCGAGCAGCATCACCGCGAGCGTGCCCTTGAGGATTTCGGCGCCCTCGAAATCGAACCAGGCGCGGCCGGCTTCGATGAGGCGGTTGTCGAGCCAGGCGACCGGAATGAAAAGGCCAACTGCCAGAACCGCGCCGGGAAAGGCATAGCCCAGGGTGGCCAGGCGCTGCGTCCAGACCATGCCCGCCCCCGGCCGTTGGCGGCCGGCGTAGGCGAGCAGGAGTGCGGTCGTCACGACGATCGCCGCACCCATGCCCGACAGCGACACGGAATGCCAGGCAAAGGCCCAGTAGCGGCTGTCGAGATCGCTGGCGATGACGTCGCGCGTCCAGAGCGCCAATTGCGTGACCGGAATCACGAAGGCGACCGCCAGCACGGCGCCGGCATAGACAAAGGCCAGCGTCGCGCCTGCTGGCGAAAGCTTGATGCGCCGTGACGACGCGCTGCGTCCCACCGCGCCGTACCGCATCTGCGCGCGCGAGCGCTGTTCGAATACCACGGCGATTAGCACGAAGACGATCAGGATCGAAGCCAGTTGCGCCGCGGCGGAGAGGGAAAAAAGGCTATACCACGCCTTGTAGATCGCGGTCGTGAAGGTGTCGTAATTGAAGGTCGCCATGGTGCCGAAGTCGGCTAGCGTTTCCATCAAGGCGAGCATTACGCCCGCTGCGATCCACGGTCGCGCCATCGGCAGGGCGACCCGGAAAAAACCGTGGGTGCGCGATAGTCCGAGCGACTGTGCGGCCTCGAGCGCGATCGCGCCCTGGGTCGCGAAGGCGTTGCGCGCGATCAGATAGACGTAGGGGTAGAGCGCGAGCGACATCACGAGGATGACGCCGCCGCGCGAGCGGATCTCGGGCAGGTCGGTGACGTCCCAAGCCTCGCGTAACCAGGTTTGCAGCGGCCCGGTGAAATCGAGCAGCCCGATCGCGACGAAGGCCGTGACGTAGGCCGGCAGTGCCAAGGGCAGCAAGAGCGCCCAGTCGAACAGCCCGCGGCCGGGAAAGTCGCACATCGCGGTCAGCCACGCGAGCGACACGCCGAGGACGCTCACCCCGATTCCGACGCCGAGCACGAGCCACAGCGTATTGCCGATCAGATCGGGCAGGACGAACTCGGTCAGGTGGGCAAGGATGTCGCCTTCGATCTGGGCGAACGATGAAAAGGTGACCGCCACCGGGACCAGCACCAGCGCTGCCACCGCGAGCGCGAATAGCATCCAGCCGCTTGCCCGCCGACGGGACGCAGGTAAAACAAAAACGCCCGCAGAGGGCGTTTTTGCAAGGGCAACAGCGGTTTCTGACAAGGTCTGCTTATTTGTAGCCGGCGCGATCCATCAATTTTACGGCGCGGGCCTGCAGGCTGCCAGCGTCTTTCACGTTGATGAGGTTCTGCCTGAAGCTGCCCCAGGCCGCCACCTTCTTGTCGGGTGCAACGTTCGGATTGACAGGATATTCGAGGTTGACGTCCGCGAACTGGTTCTGCGCTTTCTCAGACGAGAGCCACTCGATCAGCTTCTGCGCGCCGGCCGGGTTTTTCGCATGGCGCGTGACGCCGGCGCCCGAGACGTTGACGTGAACGCCGGCGGCCTTGTTTTTGAGGTTTTGATTCGGCCAGAATATGGCGAGCGGCAGGCCGGGATTCTTCTCCATCAGCCGGCCGAAGTAATAGGTATTGACGAGCGTGAGGTCGCACTGCCCGGCGGCCACGGCTTCCATCGCCTTGGTGTCGTCGGGGAAGGGCGAGGTCGCGAGGTTGGCGACCCAGCCGCGCACCATATCCTCGGTTTTCTGCTCGCCATATTCAGTGATCATCATCGCGACCAGGCTCTGGTTGTAGACCTTCTTCGAGGTGCGCAGACACAGGCGGCCCTTCCATTTCGGATTCGCCAGATCCTCGTAGGTCGAGAGCTCGGCCGGCTTCACTTTGCCGGTGTTGTAGACGATGGTGCGGGCGCGCACCGACAGGCCGAACCATTCGTTCCCCGGGTCGCGCAGATGCGCGGGAACGTTGGCCTGCAGGGTCTTGGACTGGATCGGGCGCAGCAGGCCTTCTTCAGAGGCCTGCCACAGGTTGCCGGCGTCGACCGTGAGCAGCACGTCGGCCGGCGTGTTCTTGCCTTCGGCTTTGAGGCGCGCCATCAAGGGACCTTCCTTGTCGGTGTCGAATTTCACCTGCACCCCGGTTTCGCGCGTGTAGGCATCGAACAAGGGCTTGATCAACTGCTCGTTTCGCGCCGAGTAGACGACGACTTCTTCGCCCAGCGCGGGCAGCGCCGCGAGGCCCAGGGTGACGGCGGCGAGCAGCCGGGTCAGTGCTGATTTCATGTTCGCTTCCTTCGGTTCTTGAGATTCGGGCATCCTACTACTAATGAGAACGGTTATCAATAATAGAGAGGCGGTATCGCCCTCAGCGCCGCTCGAACTGAAACAGCACGCGCAGCTCGCCCTCGAAGCGCGAATCCAGATGCAGGCGCCCAGGCGCTTCGTCGTGCGCGAGCCCGGGTTGCCGCGGGGGACTGACGTCGAGGAGATGAAGTTCGGCGGGCGGATAACGGACGTCGAGCGTCACGCGCATCGGGTAATAGCCGTCCAGAAACTTGCGCATATAAGGCCCGCTCGAAAGGCTGTAGTAGCCGTTTCCGGTGTCGCGCAGAGCACGTGTCTGCGCCGAAAGACAAAGCCGCGCGCCGGGCGCGACGTCCTTGAGCTGCACGCTCGGGCCCTCGACCCAGGCCCGGCCGATGCGGCTGGAAGTGTCGACCTTGAGGCGGCGTACGTAGCCTTCGCGGAACGTAATCTGGCTGCGCGGCACCGCGTCCAGGTGGTCGTGGCATTGCCACAGGTCGATCCAACCCGAACGCAGGCTGGCGGCCGTGATGCGGATGCGGTTCTGATGATGATGGACCGGCGTCGCCGGCGGCGTCTCGAGGAAGCGAAGCACGCCTTCGTTGACGGCTTCCGCGCTCTCCATGCTGAGATCGGCGGCCGCCCGGATCTGCCCGCTGCCGAGGAGGGCGAATACGGCCAGTGAAACCAGTGAGAGGCGGGCGAGGCCGCGCTTACTGTGCGTCGTCTGCCGACTGGCCTGAGACGGGCGCGACGACGCGGCGCGCGCCGTCGTAGCGTTCACGCCAGTAGGGATCGCCGAGGCGCGAGACCATGACTGCGCCGCTGCGGCTGCTCGCCGCATGCACGAAACGGCCATCGCCCAGATAAATGCCGACATGGGAAAACGCGCGCTTGAGGGTGTTGAAGAAGACCAGATCGCCCGGCAGGAGTTCTTCGACCGCGAGTGGACGCGTGCGCTCGCTGATCGCAAGGCTGTCACGTGGCAAGTCGACCCCGGCGACCTGCGCGTAGACGTGACGGACGAAGCCGCTGCAGTCGAGTCCGGTCTCGGGGGATGTGCCGCCGAGCCGATAAGGATGTCCGACCAGGCTGAGGGCGTAGATCGGCACGTCTTCGGACGGCGCCGCGGCGGCGGGTAGCGCCAGCAAGGCCAGCAGGGACAGGAGTGCGCGACGCATCGGAAACAATCTGCTCTATAGTTGAAACAGGAAACGACCAGATGTCGCGAATCTTAAACACAAGGACAGCATCATGAACGACGCGCCCGTCTCAGGCCCCGGCAACAGCACCATTTCCGACAACACCCAGCTCGTACGCCTGCACGACGACGCTGCGGCGACCGCGTCCGAGCCCGACCTGCGTGAGCGCGTGCGCGCCTTGACGGCGCGCGCGCTCGACGAGCGCCGCGTGGCGTT
>CBJMYK010000144.1:0-4852 GCA_966433795.1 uncultured Thiobacillus sp.
GGAATACTTGACTGCGCCGGAGCGCCCACGCGGCAGGTCGATGCGGCCGTCGGGAAAGGTGAACGGCGTATGGTTCGACGTCGTCATCAAATGCATCAGAAAAGGCTTGCCATGCGCGGCGTCGCGGTCCATCTGCTCGATCGCGTAGTCGTAGAGGTACTCGTCCGCCAGGCCCCAGATGTTGCCGAAGCCGCGGTACCGTTCCGGAAACTGGCTGCGGTCGATCGGCTGATAGTGGTTGCCCGAGAAATACGCGTCCATGTTGTCGAAGCGCGCATAGCCGCCGTACATGAAGCGGTTGACGTAGCCGTGGTCGGCGAGCACCGCGCCGAGAGTCTCGAGATTGCGATTGTGCGCGCGCCAGATGATCGAATGGCCCGGCAGCGGCGGGATCGCGAGAGACAGCGCCTCGAGTCCTCGCACCGTGCGGTTGCCCGTCGCGCGAAGATTGGCGAGGAAGAGCCCTTGCTCGGCGAGGCGGTCGAGGTTGGGCGTGAGCTGGGCGGGATTGCCGTCATGCGCCATGAAGCTCGACGACAGGCTTTCGAGCGTGACGATGACGACGTTCTTCGGCGCCGTCGTGGGCACGACGCGCGCCAAGCGCAGCTGCGGGACGGGCGTCCCCTCGCGGGTGGGGTAGAAATCGAAATAATCGATCTCGTTGTGGCGGAACGCGTAGCCGAGGCTATACAAACCGTTGGCCGAGAGTTCCTTCTGGTATTCATTGTGGCCGTAGCGTGCGTCCATCGACCAGACGGCCGCCAGGCATGCGGCCAGGGTGACGCTCGCAAGCCAGATTCCAACGCGCGCGCTGCGCGGTGCTGTCGGGCTGACCGCGCCGGCGAGGCGACCGCGGTTGAGCCAGACCGCGAGCAGGCACGCGCCTGCGAGGAGGCTGAGCAGCGTCCCGACGGGGAAGCTCTCGCGGATGTTGCCGACGACTTCGCGCGTGTAGACGAGGTAGTCGACGGCGATGAAATTGAAGCGCACGCCGAATTCGTCCCAGAAGAACCATTCCGCGATCGCCCCGAAGCCGAGTGCGAACAGGAGTAAGGCCGCGACGAGAAGGCCGAGCCCGCGACGCAGGCGGCCCGCGTGTTTGCGCGTCCCGAGCGCGCTTTCGAGCAGCAGCATGGCCGGGAGCAGCATTGCGAGCGTTACGAGGTCGAAGACGAGGCCGACGCCCAGAACGCTTGCGGCGGCGGCCATGGCCAGTTGGGCGGCCTGCCAGGTCTGTGCCATCAGCAGGCCGCGCAAGGCCCCGTGCAGCAGCAAAAATGCCGCCGCGAGCCAGGCGGTGAGGGGGTAGTGTGTGAAAAACGCCTGCGGCGAACGCAGAAGTCGATGCAAGGCGGAAGGCATGGCAGCTCCAGCGAGTGAGGTCGCCAAGCATCGCATCGCTAACGTTAAGACAAGCTTAAGGATCGGGCGGCAGGATGCGGGCTGTCGGTGCACGCTGTAGACACATGCGGCCCGTGCTATAAACGTTTAAACAATTATTCCCCTGGTCCCCTGTGGTGCAAAGAAGCTGCCGTTACCTGATGCTCTGGCTGTTCGTCGCCCTGCAGGCGATGGCGCCCTTCATCCACGCTCACGCCGGCGTGATGCAGGTCGAGCACGCGGGCTTCATGCACCTGCACCAAGGTGCCGAGGGCGATGTCGCCTGGCACGGCGCCGCGAGCGGCGAGCACGGCACCGAAGTCGCAGTCGCGGCCGGCGTTCCGCTGCGGCACACGGTCGCCGTGGCGCATATGGATCAGGCTTCGATTGCGGCGCCGACGGCGCGCCGCATTGACGATAGCGCGCAGCGTCTGGCCCACCCGCGGGCGCCGCCCGCGCCGCGCGTCGCGCTCCGTGCACACGCCCGCCCGCCCGCGCTCGCTCCACCCGCTCGCTGATCTCCCCTCGCGGCGCGTGCTTGGACGCGTCGGATGCTGTTGCTTTGCCTATGGAGATCGACATGGCTTGTGTGCTTACCCCTTTGAATACCTTGCGTGCGGGCTTGGCCCTTGCGCTGAGCTGCGCGCTGCCGGCGGGCGCGGCCGACCTGCTGGCGCTCACGCCCGCGCAGAAGAAAAATCTTGGCATTGAAACCGTGGCGGTCACCACCGCGACGGCGAGTCCCGCGCTCACGCACCGCGCACGGGTCACCCTGCCGCCGGCGAGCGTGCAGGTGGTCGCTACCGCCGGCGAGGCGCTGGTGACACGCCTGCACGCGCAAGTGGGGGACAGGGTCCGGCGCGGTGCGCCGCTCGTCACGGTCTCGATGCCCGCGCTGACCGAGGCGCAGAACCTGCTGACGCAGGCACAACTCAAAGCGCGGCTCGCGGCCGGTAATGAGGCGCGCGACCAGAAACTCTTCGCGGAGGGCCTGATCGCCGAAGCGCGGTTGCGCGCGACGCAGTCCGCCGCACAATCCGCGCGTGCGGACCTCACCGCCGCCCAGGCCGCGCGCGCGCTGCTCGGCGCGGGCAAGGCGGCCGGCAGTGCGCTTACGCTCACGGCGCCGATATCCGGGGTGATCACCGAGAGTGCCGCCGAGCCCGGGCAGCGGGTCGACGCAGGGACCGCGCTCTTCAAGGTCGCCGACCTGTCGAAGCTCGCGCTGGAGATTCCCCTGAGCACGACGCAGTCGCGCCAGGTCGCGGTCGGGCAAAGCGTAAGCGTTGCGGACAGCGCCGCGACCGGACGTATCACTGCGCTGTTGCCGCAACTCACCGCGGCGCAAAGCGTGCTCGCGCGGGCGAGCCTGATCGACCCGCAGAATCTCTTGCGCCCTGGCCAGTCGGTGCAGGTAGGCATCGCCGGCACGCAGGCACCGCAGAGCCTCACCGTGCCAGCGAGCGCACTGGTGTGGAAGGGCGAGGTGGCCTATGTCTTCGTCGACACGGCCAAGGGTTTCCTGCCCACGGCGGTGCGTGTGCTTCGTCGCAATGCGACGCAGGCCGAGGTGAACGGCCTTGCAAGCGGCAGCCGCGTCGCGGTGCGTGGCGTCGCGGCGCTCAAGGCGCAATGGTCGGGGGAGTGATCGATGCTCGATATCCTGACCGAATTCGCGCTCGCGCGTCGCTGGCTCATGCTCGTCCTCGCGCTGGTTTTGGCCGCGCTCGGTGTGCGCGCGTTCCAACAGCTTCCCATCGATGCCTTTCCCGACGTCTCGACGACCCAGGTGAAGCTCATCCTCAAGGCACCGGGCATGACCCCCGAGGAGGTCGAAGCACGCATCGCGCAGCCCGTTGAGACCGAGCTCCTCGGGATCCCGCACCAGACCATTTTGCGCAGCCTGTCGAAGAACGCGCTGGTCGACATCACGGTCGATTTCGAAGAAGGCACCGATATCTATTGGGCGCGCCAGCAGGTCAGCGAACGCTTCGCCAACGCCAAGAGCGATCTGCCCGACAACGTCTCCGGCGGGCTCGCGCCGATCTCGACGCCGCTGTCCGAACTGTTCATGTTCACGATCGAGGGGCCGCTGTCGCTCGCCGAGAAGCGGACCCTGCTCGACTGGACGATCCGCCCGCAGCTGCGCGCGCTGGCGGGCGTCGCCGACGTCAACACGCTCGGCGGTCGCGTCGCGACCTTCGCGGTCAGCCCCGACCCCGCGGCGCTCGCGGCGCGCGGCGTCACCCTCGGCGAATTGCGCGAAGCGCTCGAGGCCAACACCCGCAAGGCCGGCGCCGGCCGTGTCAACGAGGGCGAAGAGACCTGGGTCGTGCGCGTCGACGCCGGCGTCGCCGCGCTCGAAGACCTGCGTCGTATCGGCATCAAGCCGGTCGGCGCGACGGTCGTGACGGTCGGCGACGTCGCCCGCGTGGAAATGGGCGAGTTGACACGGTACGGCGCCGTGACGCAGAACGGGCAGGGGGAGGCCGTCGAAGGCCTCGTGATCGGCCTGAAGGGTGTCAACGCCGGCCTGCTGATAGAGAACGTCAAGGCCAAGCTCGCCGAGATCGAGGCGACGCTGCCCAAGGGCGTGACGCTTTCGCCGTTCTACGACCGCGCGCAGCTCGTCGATCGCGCGGTCGGCACAGTCAGCACGGCGCTGCTTGAAGCCGCGGTGCTGGTCGTCATCCTGCTGCTGCTGTTCCTCGGCAACCTCAGGGCCGCGGTCGTGGTCGCGCTGATCCTCCCCCTGTCGGTCCTCGCGACCTTCGTTCTGATGCGCCAGTTCGGGCTCTCGGCCAATCTGATGAGCCTCGGCGGCCTCGCGATCGCGATCGGCCTTCTGGTCGACGCGGCGGTCGTCGTGGTCGAGAACGTCGTGGCGCATCTCGCGCACGATGCCGAAAACACCGGCGAGACGCGCCAGCAGCGGGTGCTGTGGGCGGTGCAGGAAGTCTCGGTGCCGGTGGCATCGGGCATGGCGATCATCGCCATCGTCTTCCTGCCGCTGCTGACGCTCGAAGGGCTCGAAGGCAAGCTCTTCGCACCGGTCGCGCTGACGATCGTGTTCGCGCTCGCCGCCTCGCTGTTGCTCGCTCTGACCGTGATTCCGGTGCTCGCGTCGCTGCTGCTGAAGCGCGCGGCGCACGAGGATCCGTGGCTGTTGCGACGTGCGCGGGCGCTTTACGAACCGATGCTCGACCGCGCGCTCGCGCGGCCCAAACTCGTTTACCTGACGGCGGCGGTCCTGATGCTCGCGGCGGTCGGCGTCTACCCGCTCATTGGCAAGACCTTCATGCCGGTCATGGATGAAGGAGACATCCTCGTGCAGCTCGAGAAGTTGCCGTCGATCAGCCTCGAAGCCTCGGTTGCGCAGGACCTGCGCGTGCAGCAGGCCCTGCTGACGAAGGTGCCCGAGATCCGGCGCATCGTCGCCCGCGCCGGTGCCGACGAACTCGGGCTCGATCCG
>CBJMYK010000145.1:0-4830 GCA_966433795.1 uncultured Thiobacillus sp.
AGCAGGCGGTCGTGCGGCACCAGACCCGGGCAGAACGGCTCGAGGTGGCGCAGCAGGTGGTCGCCACCGCGCTGCAGGAACCGGAGCTGCGCGCATCCGCCATGGCGGTGGCGAACGACCTCGCGTTCAAGACCCAATTCCACATCGGGGCGGTCAATTCGATCAACTGGGCGCGGGTTGCGGCGCAGAGCGTCTATTACTTCAAGGCCTATTTCGCCGCCACCCACAGCAACACCCAGAGCGTTTCGTTCTCGGTACCTTCGGGCAATTTCGGCAACGTCTACGCGGGCCACGTCGCGCGTCAGATGGGGCTGCCGATCAACAAGCTGATCGTCGCGACCAACGAGAACGACGTGCTCGACGAATTCTTCAAGACCGGGGTCTACCGTCCGCGCCCGGAAACCCGGCACACCTCGAGCCCGTCGATGGATATCTCCAAGGCGTCGAATTTCGAGCGCTTCATCTTCGACCTGACCGGTCGCGACGCCGCCAAGGTGCGCGAACTCTGGCGCATGGTCGAGTCGGGCGGCAGCTTCGACCTCAAGGCCCATGCCGCGCCCGACGGCGGCAGCCTGTTCGCACGCATCGCCGACTTCGGCATGGTCTCGGGTTCGAGCACCCATGCCAACCGCCTCGATACCATCCGCACGGTCTACGAGGTCTACGGCACGATGATCGACCCGCACACCGCCGACGGCCTCAAGGTCGGGCTCGAGTACCGCGAACCGGGCGCGCCCCTGGTGTGCATGGAAACGGCGCAACCCGCCAAGTTCGAGGACGCGATCCGCGAGGCGCTGGGCATCGATCCGGTGCGCCCGGCGGAACTCGCCGCGCTCGAAGACCAGCCGCAGAAGAAGCACGTCATGGACGCCGACGTCGATGCGGTCAAGCAGTTCATCGTCGAACACGCGGGCTGAAGCCGGCGGCGCGATCACGACCCGACGCACGCCTTGTGCTGTCGGTGAATCGTTCCCCGGACTGCTCGCGCGCGTCACGGCCTGCACCGTCTGTGCCGAACATCTCCCGCATCCGCCGCGCCCCGTTCTGCGCGCCTCGCCGAGCGCGCGGCTGCTGATCGTCGGGCAGGCGCCCGGCCGGCGCGTGCACGCGACCGGCATTCCGTGGAACGACCCGTCGGGCGACCGCCTGCGCGACTGGCTCGGCATGACGCGCGAGCAGTTCTACGATGCGTCGCGCATCGCGATCGTCCCTGCGGGCCTGTGCTATCCCGGAACCGTCGACGGCAGCGACCTGCCGCCACGCGCCGAGTGCGCGCCACGCTGGCATCCGCCGCTGCGCGCCGCGATGCCGAAGATCCGGCTCACACTTCTGATCGGCGCCTACGCGCAGGCCTACTACCTCGGCACGCAACGGCGCCGTACGCTGGCCGAGACAGTGGAAAATTGGCGCGGCTTCGATCCCGCGCTTTTTCCGCTGCCGCATCCGAGCCCGCGCAACCGCCGCTGGTTCAAGCAACACCCGTGGTTCGACGCCGAGGTCGTTCCAGCCCTGCGCGCGCGGGTTGGAGCCGTGCTGGGCACAGGCGATAATGAGCCGGACAAATAATCGGCGCCGTCGGAGCGCTCTCAGGGACATTGCATGAAACTCATCACTTCGCTCACCAGCCCCTATGGCCGCAAAGTTCGCGTCGTCCTCGCCGAAAAGAAGATCCCCTGCCGCGTCCAGGTCGAAAATCCGTGGACGGCCGGCGACGTCGTCCGCGAATACAACCCGCTCGGCAAGGTCCCCGTGCTCGTGCTCGAAGATGGCGCGAGTGTCTTCGACTCACGCGTCATCGTCGAATACCTCGACCACGCGAGTCCCGTCGCTCACCTGATCCCGAATGACCACAAATCACGCATGATCGTGCGCGGCGTCGAGGCGCTCGCCGACGGCGTGACCGACGCCGCGGTCGCGCTCCATCTGGAAAGAAAACGTCCGCCCGAGCAGCAGAGCGGCGACTGGCTCGCGCTGCAGGAAAGGACCCTCGTCAGCGGATTCGACGCCTTGTCCGAGGCGCTCGGCGAGAAGCCCTGGTACCTTGGCAACGGCATGACGCTGGCCGACGTCGCGTGCGGCTGCACGCTCGGTTATCTCGACCTGCGCTTTCCCGAGCTTGACTGGCGCGCCGCCCACCCTAATCTGCAAAAGCTGTACGACAAACTGATGACGCGTGCGTCGTTCAAGGACACCGTGCCCGTCGTCTGACCGCCATTGAACAACCGCGCCGTTTCGACGACGCGAATCCAAACTCGCAGGAGCACGATCATGGCGCATGAAGTCGCTACTCTCGCAGGCGGTTGCTTCTGGTGCATCGAGACCGTCTTCAACCGTTTGCAAGGTGTCGAGTCCGCGGTCTCGGGCTACATGGGCGGCCATACCGAAAAGCCCAGCTACGAAGCCGTCTGCAACGGCGACACCGGCCACGCCGAAGTCGTGCAGATCACCTTCGACACCGACGTGATTTCCTATCGCGATCTGCTCGACGTCTTCTTCACGATCCACGACCCGACCCAGCTCAACCGCCAGGGCAACGACGTCGGCACGCAATACCGCTCGGCCATCTTCTGGCACACGCCGGAGCAGAAGGCCGAGGCCGAAGCGGCGATCGCGACGCTGGCGGCATCAAAGCGATTCGGCGCGCCAATCGTGACCGAAGTGACCGAGGCGACGACCTTCCACCCCGCGGAGGCTTACCACCAGCGCTATTACGAGCACAATCCGCATCAGCCATATTGCCAGTACGTCGTGGCACCCAAGGTGGCGAAGGCGGAGGAAAAGTTCGGGGCGCGGCTCAAGGGCTGATTGGGCGGAGGGGAGTCATCGAATCGTCTCCTGAGCGTAGTCGTGCGCACGAACGGGGGTGTTCATTTCCTCCGCGCCGGAAGATCAATCGGCCCGATTCAATCGCGCGGCACTCCATTCCTTGAACTGGCGCTCCATGTCCTTTTCTTCCGCCTCGATCGAGTCCGGACCGGCGTTGGGGCACTCGGGCGGCGCGCTGACGCCGCGCGCTGACGCAGCGCCTTCCTGAGGCGCCTGCGCCGTGCGCGGAGGCGAGGCGCCGTTCCACGCATAGGGGTTACTGAATGACGGCGGGTCGGGCAGGCAGTCGTTCTTGTAGACCGGCGGCCACCCGGTCGCGAACGGCATGAACGCGATCGTCTTCTCGAACACGAGCGGCTCGCCCGTCGGCGTGGGCGGCAGCGGCGGTAGCGATCGAATCGCGCGCATGGCCAGATTTTCGGCGATCTCCGAAGTCGACCACAGCACGTCCGCCTTCGCGAGGGTGCCGTCCGGCGCGATCTCGACACGGAACCGCACCAGCCCCTGCCCCTCGCCAGCCACCGCCGTTCCCATCATGCTGCGGACCTGCTGGCCCCAGTTGTAACGGTAGCGCTTGCTGTTCTTGAGCGTGTAGGTGGAGGCCAGTGCCCATTCCTCCGCAGAGGGCGCGGGCGGAGCGGCCATGGTGGCAGGCGACTCCTCGAGCGCTTGAGCGGGCGCGATCGGCTCGTCCGGGATGGGAGCGGGTTCCGTTTTCGCCGCGGCGCGCGGCGGTGGGGCGGCGGGGCGGGTCGATTTGATCTGCGGCACCGGCACGACTTCGAGACTTGCCCGCAAGAATTCCGGCGCGGGCGGAGGCGGGAACGCCTGGATCTTCCCCAGCATCAGCATGCCGGCATGAACTCCCAGCGAGAGCGCGAGGGCCAGAAGCAACCTGATGCGGACTGCGGGCATGAACATAGGGGACGGGGCGGCGGGCCGGCCATCTTGGCACGGCGGGGACCGGGGCGTCACTGGTAAGTTAGTCCGAGGGATACCGTTCGGTCGCGGTCTCGATCCCAGTCTGCGCCCTTGGGTTCTGGGCCGGCCGGGTCCGCTACGCGTCTTGCGCGCTACGCGTCTTGCGTAGTCATTAATCCGGCGTACACGCTGAACAAGGGCCTTTGTGAGACGGTGAACGCCTACCCTCGACCCATTGTTAGACAGTCATCACTCCCGAGGCGAAGGTCCGTTCCGCAACGGAAAGGCGTCGTTCATCCCTGCGTCTTGCTGACGGCCCCGGATCGCGGAGGTAGTCGGACGGTCAATAGAGCAAAAAAAGCCCTGGCATAGCGGAATCTGAGCCCCGCCTGAGTCCGGTTATTTGTTGTCTCTGCTGAATCCGCATTTGCAGAGCTTCCCAACTGAACTGAGTTGCAAGGTATTGCCTTGCAGCGTCGAGGTGAACGACGTCAGCGTAGGATCGTAGCCACTCACGATCTGGCCGCAGTTGTAGTCACCGATACCGTTGCTCAACACCAGCTTGAACACCAGCCCACATTCGCCTTGGCCACAACTCGGATCGCCTTGCAGCGGCACGGTCTTGACCTCATCGAAGGTTGTAAAGTTTATCCGACGGTGGGTGGCTCCTTTGAACTCATGCGATGAGATAAAGGTAGCCTTTCCGTCTTGAAAGTCCGTAACGCCGAGTGGAACGGCCGTGAATGTTACCGGAATCTGTTCTCCCGTCGCGACGATGGTTAGGGTCTCGCTTCCCACGATCACGCCGCTCTCCAAGCGCGTGCCGGTACCGCTCAGCGTAACAACCTCACATCCACTATTCGGGTTTTCCGCCATTGCTTGTGGTGCCAGTACGAAACCCGCGACAAGCACCACAACTACGCCAAGCTTTTCCGTTTTCATCTGAGTCTCCTTGACCGTAGCGAGATACACCCGGGTTTTTAACCATAGATGATCATTAGCGTCCCGCTGTAGGAAGGGCGAGGGAAGCGCCCGGGTCTAGCTGTTATTTGTTACCGGGATCGAGAGTGCTGGCAAAGACGG
>CBJMYK010000146.1:0-4806 GCA_966433795.1 uncultured Thiobacillus sp.
TGGTCGCGTCGAGCCGGGCGAAGCTGTCGAGCGCCTTGCGCAGCATGTCGAGCACCAGGTCGCCCATGTACTTCACTTCGGAGAAGCGCGGCAGGCTGATGCGCTCGGCCTGGTGGATGAGCCGCGCCATGCGCGCGATCTTGCCCGCCTCGTCGCCGATCCGCTCGAGGTCGGTGATGGTTTTCACGACCATCATGACCATGCGCAGGTCGGAAGCGGTCGGCTGGCGGCGCGCGATGATGTGGGTGCAATCCTCGTCGATCGAGACTTCGAGCGCGTTGACGCTGTGGTCGCTGGCGTCGACCCGCTCCGCCAGGTCCATGTCGCCGGAGATCAGGGCCTCGATCGCGTTGGTGATCTGCTCCTCCACCAAGCCGCCCATTTTCAGGACGTTGGCGCGCACGGCTTCGAGCTCGGCGTCGAATTGCTTGTAGGTATGTTCGGTTGGCACGGTGCTACCCTCTCCAGGAATCCTTTTTTATTATATGCCGCGTGTCATGACACTTGCGTTTCTATCGCCCTCGCTCAGCGGGCTTTGAACGGTACCGCATAGGCGCTGCCGTCCACCACAAGCGTGAGAACCCAATCCCGTCGGCCGCTCACGCAGGCGGGCAGCGTCACCTTTGCGGCAAATCCGCCTTCCGCCGCGCGGTGGAGGTCGTAGCGGTTAAAGCCCATATCCATGCCGACCATTTGAAATTCCGCGCTGATCTCCTGTGCCGCCGGGACTGTGACGCGTAGTTCGAACGGCTCCATCGGACCTGGCTGTGTCGAGAAAGTGAGGCGCACGCGCTCGCCGCGATGTAGGAAGACGCAGCCGGCCAACGGATCTTCGCAGGCCACCGCCTGCGCTTCGCCGGGCCGTTTCATCCAGTAGCCGGCGACCGCGATGCCGAGCAGCGCCGCGATCAGCAGCACCGGGAGGACGATGCGCTTCACGTCCACGCCCCCCGTAACAACGCGACGCCGTGGGCGCCGTGCGTGCGTGCCAGCCCGACGTCGTCGTGACCGAGCCCGCCGAGGCCGTAAACGGGAATCGCGCTCGCCGCGGCGAGCACCGAAAACCGTTCCCAGCCGATCGTCGGCGCGCCCGGGTGGGTGAGCGTCGGCAGCACCGGCGAGAGCAGCGCGAAGTCGGCCCCGATCGCAGCGGCCCGGGCCAATTCGGCGTCGTCGTGACACGACACGCCGACCCAGTCGCAATCAGGGCGCGCCGTGCATCGCGCCGCCGCCGCGGAATCGAGGTGCACGCCGTCGGCACCGACCGCCTGCGCCAGGCCGAGGTCGCCGTTAACCAGCACGCGCGTGCCGTAACGGCGGGCCCGTCGCACGGTTTCCTGCGCCAGGTGCAGGCGGTCCGCGGCGGGCAGGGACTTGTCGCGCACCTGGATCAGCCGCAGGCCATTTGCCAGCGCGACGTCGAGCCGTGCGAGGAAGCTGTCGATGCCGAGCGATTCGGCCTGGGTGATGCCGAGCACCGGCGGCAAGGACAAGACCTTCACGACAGGAAAATTGGCGGGCAGGAGCGGCGTGACTTCGATCGCTTCCGGCCGCTGCCACGAAAAAAGCTGGCCTTCGTGCGGGTGCGGCGTGCCCTGCCAGTCGAAAACGCGAAAGAAATTCAAGCGTACCGTGGCGTGGGGATATTCGAAGACGCGTGTGATCCAGCGGCAGGGTGCCTGCACGGCGATGCCGAGTTCCTCGCGGAGCTCGCGCGCGAGCGCCAACTCGAGCGCTTCCCCCGGCTCGACCTTGCCGCCCGGGAACTCCCAGTAGCCCGCGTAGGGTTTGCCCTGCGGGCGCTGCGCGAGCAGCACGCGGCCGTCGGGCTGGGTCAGTACCGCGGCGGCGACGTCGACGAGCGCGCTAGTCATCGGCTGCCCACCCAGTCGCGCGCGAACTGCCAGGCCACGCGGCCGTTGCGCGCGCCCCGTGCCTGCGCCCACTGCAGCGCTGCCCGCTCGAGTCCGGCGTCGGTCACCCCGCCGAGCGCCGCGACCCAGTGCCGGGCGATCTCGAGATAGGTGTCCTGGCCGATGACGTGGAACGAGATCCACAGCCCGAAGCGGTCGGACAGGGAAATCTTTTCCTCGATCGCTTCGCCCGGGCGGACCTCACCACCGAGATAGGTCGTCTCGAGGTTTTCCGCCATGTATTCAGGCATCAGGTGACGTCGGTTCGAGGTGGCGTAGATCAATACGTTGTCGCTCGGCCCCGCGAGCGAGCCGTCGAGCGCGGCTTTGAGACTGGCATAGCCGGCCTCGTGCTCGGCGAAGCTCAGATCGTCGACGAAGACGACGAAGCGGTAGTCGACCCACTCGGCCAGCAATTCGAACAACTCGGGCAGGCTCGGCAGCCCCGCCTTGTCGACTTCGATCAGGCGCAGACCTTGCGCTGCATATTCGGCGTGAATGGCCTTGACCAGCGATGATTTTCCACAACCGCGCGCGCCGGTCAGCAGCACGTTGTTGGCCGGGCGGCCGCCGACGAACTGACGCGTATTGGCATCGACGCGCTGCTTCTGCGCGTCGATCGCCAACAGGTCGCGAAGCGCTACGCGCTGCGGGTGGGCAATCGGCTTGAGGCTCGCCGTCGGCGCCAGCCAGCGCGCGGCAGCGACGTCTTTCCAGTCGAAGGCCTGGCGCGCTGCGGGCTCGCCGAATCGGTCGAGCAGACGGTCGATGCGCGGAAGAAGCGAAGCCAGATCGGTCATCTCGAAATTCTAGCGCCGGCTTAGGGAAAAATTAGGTTTCCGCTAGCAAACACTTATCAACAAGCCCGCAACCGCCGACCTAAGCTTCTCTCCGTGCTGGCGCGCCGCGCCAGGGAAAGAACAAGGAGAGAGACCATGGGCATAAACAAAAATATGGTGCGCGTTCTTATCGCTGTCTGGATCGCGGCAGCTGGGACGCATGCGACCGCGAGCGAGGCCGACGTCCGGCACGGCCGCTACCTGATCCAGACCGCAGGCTGCAACGACTGCCACACGCCAGGCTACATGCAGAACGACGGCCGGGTAGCGGAGGCGGACTGGTTGACCGGCGACGCGATCGGCTGGCAGGGGCCGTGGGGAACCACCTACCCTGCGAACCTACGGATCCTGTTTCAACAGATGGACGAGAAGGCCTGGCTCGAGCGAGCGCGTCAGCCGATGCGTCCGCCGATGCCGTCGCCGTCCTTGCGTGCGATGAGCGATGCCGACCTCAGGGCGATCTATCGCTACGTCCGCAGTCTCGGCGCGAAAGGCCTCCCCGCGCCGGCCTACATCGCGCCCGGCGGCAAGGTCGCGACGCCCTATTTCGACTTTACGCCGAAGAACCTGCCGCCGATCGCGAGCAAGCGCTAGCCCGCTTGCAAGGCCAGCGGTCGCGTGAGCCTAAGCCGGAATCGGCCTCGCCCGGTTTTTTCGAGCGCGATCGCAGGGCACCGCTCGGCGAGCCGGCGCGCCAGCAGAATCAGGCGCGTCTCCAGATTGTCGGCAAAGTCGGGCAGCGGCAGACGTGGATCGCGCCGCAGTTCGCGGTTGCAAAAGTCGGCTCGGCCGCTTTGGGTATGCTCGTTCAACAAGGTCCACAGGATGCTGCCGGCGACGCCCTTGATCAGGTAGTCGTTGTCGATGAAGACGCTGTGGTCGCGAGCGAAGTAGCGCACCGTCAGTACCGCGCCGACGGGCGCGGGCAAGGGGTCCGCAGGCTCGGATTCAGCGTCGTCGGGCAGCGCCGCGAGTTGCGCCATCAACGCAGCCAAATGCCGCGCGTAAACCGCGAGCGCATCCTCGTCGGCATGGCTGAAGAACGCATCGTGTTCGCTTTCGGCGTAGAGCACGCCCAGCAGACGCTCGCCGTGCAGCAAGGGCACCGCGATGCGGCTATGGGCATCGGCGAGCACGGGCAGCGGGATGCGTGCCGCCCCGGGGCTGCCGTGCGCTGCCGTGTGGTAGGTGTAATCGCCGGTGCGGTAATTGATGCGCACGGGCATGCGTTCGCGCGCGGCAACGCCGATGATGCCTTCGCCCCATCCCACCTCGGCACCGACGCCGGAGCTCGGGTACCCCCGGCTCGTCAAGGTATACAGCGCATCCCCCGTTTCGTCGAGCAGCGCGAGGAGCGCGTGCCGTATGCCGAATCCGGAACCAAGCGCGGCGAGTGCCCGATCGGCTAGGCTCGCCAGGTCGCTGCACACGCCCAGGTCGGCAAGCGCGCGTCGCAGGCGCAGCAAGGCGTCTGGCAGCGGCGGCGCGGGCCGCAACTGCGGGTCGGCGTTCTCGATGTCGAGCACACGGTAGAGGTCGGCGCCGCGTAGCACGAACACCTTGTCCATGCCGCTGTGCGCCGCGATTCCAGCGAGTTGGGCCTTCATGTACTCGAACAGGGGGCCTGCGGTCTCGGTACGCAGATAACGCAGCTTGAGACGGAAATGGCGAAAGCTGCCGGGCTCGATCACCTGCACCATGGCGAAGGGGTGGGCGAGCACGTTTTCGCGCGTTTTGCTGAAGAACTGGAACGACAGCGCGACGTGTTCGGCGTCGACGTAATGCACCTGCGACGCGTACGCGACGTTGGGCGTGCCGTCGGGCGAGGCGGTCGCGACGACCGATGGAAGTGCGCCGTCGAGGCAAGAGCGCAGCGATTCAAGCGTGGACTTCATGCTTGCATCAAGACACGACCCGCTTGCGGCCCCGGGGTCTGATCGAAGACGATTTGCGGGACGAAGCGCAGTGCGACCAGGTCGCTCGCCGTCAGCATCGCGACGAGCCCTTCGACGAGCGCGTCGCCGAACCCGAGAGCGGCGAGTTCGCCACCGAAC
>CBJMYK010000147.1:0-4715 GCA_966433795.1 uncultured Thiobacillus sp.
CAGTTGTAGGAGACATTCAGCTCGCCGTCGTCGAACCAGCGGTAGAACGGCGCGGCGCTCTCGTCGAGCGTGCGCGTGAAGGGTTTCTTCCAGTCGATGTGCTGGCGTGCCAGATCCGCCCAGAAGCCCTCGTAATCCGCCTCGGCGCGGCGGCACAGGGCCTGGTAGCCTTCCATGCCGGCCACGTTGGCCTGCTTGACGAAGGCGTCGGCAGGCGGAAATACACGGGTTTCGGTCAGTATCGACTCGATGGCTGCCATAAAAGCTCTCCGCTGTTAGAGTGTTCGATAGTCACAAATTCTAATCCATGCCATGAGCAATCCCGCACTGGAAGGGGTCGTGCGCTGCTCGCGCTTCGGCCGACGCTTGCTCGCGGCCCAGCCGGGGCTCGCAGAAGCCCTCACGCCCGTCCTCGACCAGCCGTTCGGACGCGAGGCGATGCAGGCTTTTTTGAGCGAACCGCCATGCGCCGACGCGGATGCCTTGTATCGGCGCCTGCGCCAGTTGCGTCAGCGTGTGTGGCTCGTTGCGAGCGCGCGCGATCTCGCCGGAAGCGCCGATCTGGCCGAGGTGGTCGCGACCTGGAGCGCTCTGGCCGAAGTGAGCATCGCCGCCGCGCTCGACTTCCACCACGCCGCGCTCGTTGCGCGTCACGGCGAGCCGCGCGGCGCCGACGGCGCGCCGCAGCGCATGGTCGTGATCGGCATGGGCAAACTCGGCGGCGGCGAACTCAACGTCTCGTCCGACATCGACCTCATCTATCTCTATCCCGAGGAAGGCGAGACCGCGGCGGACGGGGACGCCGCGGTCCGCTCGATCAGCAACCATGAATTCTTCGTTCGGCTCGCGCGCAAGCTCACTGCCGCGCTCGGCGAGAATACGGCCGACGGCTACGTCTTCCGCGTCGACCTGCGGCTGCGGCCGTGGGGCGAATCGGGGCCGTTCGCGATGGGTTTCGACATGCTCGAGGATTACCTCGTCGCGCACGGCAGGCCGTGGGAGCGCTACGCCTGGATCAAGGCGCGGCCGCTGACGGGCGGGCATCACGACGCACTGGCCGCGGTCGTGCGGCCTTTCGTATTCCGCAAATACCTCGATTTCGAGGCCTTCGCGGCGATCCGCGAACTGCATGCGCAGATCCGGCGCGAAGTCGTGCGTCGCGAGATGGCGAACGACGTCAAGCTCGGTCCCGGCGGAATCCGTGAAATCGAGTTCACGGCGCAGGTGTTCCAGCTCATACGCGGCGGCCAGATCCGCGCCTTGCAGCAGCGCCCGACCCTGGCGGTGCTCGGGGAACTCGCTAAAAGCGGACTCATGACCGCCGACGCGCGGCAGGAGCTCGCCGCGGCCTACGACTTTCTGCGTCGCCTCGAACATCGCATCCAGTATCTCGACGACGCGCAGACCCAGCGCCTGCCCGACGACGCCGAATCCCAGGCGATGCTTGCCGAGGCCATGGGCTATCCCGATTATGGATCGCTCGTTGCCGCGCTCGACCGCCACCGCACCAAGGTCACGCGCCATTTCGAGCAGGTCTTCTCCGCCCCGCAGACGGATCAGAACAGCCATCCGCTGACCGCGGTGTGCGCCGGCGGCGCCGACGCGACGATGACCGTCACCCTGCTCGAGCGCGCCGGCTACGACGACCCGCCGCGCGTGCTGGAGACGCTCGAGTCCTTGCGCCAAGGCGTCGCGCGCCTGCCCGAGTCGACCCAGTTGCGGCTCAATGCACTGCTGCCGCCCGCGCTCGAAGTCATCGGCGGCCAGCGCGAGCCGGCGGCGACGCTCGAACGCTTCGCCGCGCTGATCGAGTCGATCTCGCGCCGCCCGACCTATCTCGCGCTGCTCGCCGAATACCCGGCCGCGCTTCGCCAGCTCGTTCGGCTGCTCGCGGCGAGCCCGTGGGCCGCGCAGCTCATCACGCGGCAGCCGCAACTGCTCGACGAACTGATCGCGCCGCAGAACCTCATGCAACTGCCCGACTGGACGCAGCTCGCGGCGCAGCTGCGCGACGAGCTCGACGCCCAGCCCGACGACACCGAGGCGCAGATGGACGCGCTGCGTCGCTTCAAGCAGGTGCAGACGCTGCGCCTGCTGGCGCAGGACGTCGCCGGGCGGCTGACGCTCGAGGCGCTGTCGGATCATCTGTCGTATCTTGCCGACACGCTGCTCGCCGAAACCCTGGCACGCTGCTGGGCCGGCCTGAGGTCGCGCCACCTCGACGCACCGCGCTTCGCAGTCGTCGCTTATGGCAAACTCGGCGGCAAGGAGCTCGGCTACGCATCCGACCTCGACCTCGTCTTCCTCTACGACGACGCCGACCCGCGTGCCCAGGAAATCTATGCGCGGCTCGCGCAGCGCATCAACACTTGGCTCGGCACGCTGACCTCGGTCGGCATCCTCTACGAAACCGACCTCAGGCTGCGCCCCGACGGCGCGTCGGGCCTGCTCGTCAGCTCGATGGCGGCATTCCGCGATTACCAGCTGCACCATGCCTGGGTCTGGGAACACCAGGCGCTGACGCGGGCACGCTTCGTCTGCGGCGATCGCGAAATCGGCACGGGCTTCGAGACGCTGCGTCGCGAAGTGCTATGCCTGCCGCGCGACGCCGAAACGCTGCGCGCCGAGGTGCGCGTGATGCGCGAAAAAATGCACGCCGGGCACGTGAACCCGAGCGATTTGTTCGATCTCAAGCACGACCGCGGCGGCATCGTCGACGTCGAATTCTGCGTGCAATACCTGGTGCTGCGGCATTGCGCGAGCCATCCGGAAATGGCCGACAACGTCGGCAACATCGCGCTGCTCAAGCGTGCGGGCACGGCCGGCCTCCTTCCCCCGGCGATCGCGGAATCCGCAGCCGACGCCTACCGCGAACTGCGCCGCCAGCAGCATGCGATCAAGCTGAGCGGCGCCGAATACGCGCGGGTGCCGCGGGGCGACCTCGAAAGCGTAAGGGCCGCCGTCACGGCCCTGCGCACCGAGGTATTGGGTGCCTGAGTTTCCTGCGATGATCCGGCTTATACCGTTTTCCGGAGACGCATCGTGACTGCGAATGCCCGCGCGGCAGCCGAGGCGCTGCGCCAGTTTCGCGTGATATTCGGCGCCGTGCGGCAGCACTTCCAGGCCGTCGAGAAAGCCTGCGGCATCAGCGGCGCGCAAATCTGGGCGATGGCAGCCTTGCGCCAGACTCCCGGGATGAGAGTCTCCGAGCTCGCGCAGGCCCTGTCGATCCACGCCTCGACTGCGAGCAATCTGCTCGACAAGATCGAGGAGGCGGGCCTGATCCGCCGCGAACGCAACCGCGTCGATCAGCGCGTCGTCCGCCTCTACCTCACCGCAGCCGGCGAGAAAGCGCTCGACAAGGCCCCCGAGCCGCTCACCGGCATTCTCACCCACGCCCTCGGCCAGTTGCCCGAGGGCGCGCTCACCCGTCTCAATCAGGACCTGGCGACCCTGATCGCGTACATGGGCGAAGTCGACCGCGGCGACGCGCAGAAACCGCTGACCGGACTCTGAAGCCGGCCTTGGCCGTTCAATCCCCGGCGTAGAGCCAGCCGCGCCGCACCAGCCATTTCTCGATCTCGACCCCCACGAAAACGACCGACGACAGGGCGAGACAGGCGCCGAGTTCGCCGAGGCTCAGGGGCGCGGTCTTGAAGATCGGGTTGAGCCAGGGCACGTAAAGCACCGCCATCTGCAGCGCGAAGGTCAGCACGAGCGCCGCGATCAGCATGCGGTTCGAGAGCACGCCCTGGGCGAACAGCGATTCGCGCTCGGAGCGGATCGCCAGGACGTGGCCGAGTTGGGACAGAGTCAGTACCGTGAACACCATGCTCTGCCAGTGCGCCGATTCGTTGTGGATCGCCAGCGCCTGCACCAGCAGCGAGACGCCACCCATCAGGAGTCCGACCCAGAGGATGTGCTGCCACATGCCATGGGCGAAGATGCTTTCCTTCGGCGGCCGTGGCGGCCTCGCCATGACCTCGCGTTCGGCGTGCTCGTTGGCGAGTGCGAGCCCCGGCAGGCCATCGGTGACGAGGTTGATCCAGAGGATGTGGATCGGCAGCAGCGGAATCGGCAGTCCCATGAAGGGCGCGAGAAAGATGGTCCAGATCTCGCCCGAATTGCTCGTCATCGTGTATTTGACGAACTTGCGGATGTTGTCAAAGATGCGCCGCCCCTCGCGCACGGCGTGGACGATCGTCGCGAAGTTGTCGTCGAGGAGCGTCATCGCAGCCGCTTCGCGTGCGACGTCGGTGCCCCCCTTGCCCATCGCGACACCGATGTCGGCCATCTTCAGCGCCGGTGCGTCGTTGACCCCGTCGCCGGTCATCGCGACGAACTCGCCCTTGTCCTGCAAGGCCTGCACGATCTTGATCTTCTGCTCGGGGTTGATGCGCGCGTACACCCGCACCGACTCGACTTCGCGTTCGAACGCGGGGAGCGAGAGCCTGGCGAGTTCGCCGCCCGTCAGCACTTTGCCGTCGGCGTCGATGATGCCCAGCCGGCTCGCGATCGCGCGCGCGGTGGCGGGATGGTCGCCGGTGATCATGACCGGAATAATGCCCGCCGCCTGGCACGCCGCCACCGCTTCAGCCGCTTCGGGTCGCGGTGGATCGATCAGGCCCACGAGCCCGTCGAAGCTCGACCCCGATTCGAGCGCTTCGGTGTCGTGCGTGTCCGGTAGGCGCGGCAGTCGACTCAGCGCCAAGGCA
>CBJMYK010000148.1:0-4704 GCA_966433795.1 uncultured Thiobacillus sp.
GATCGGCGCGCGCGGGTAGTGACTGAGAAAGGGAAGAACGCATGGTTTCATCCGTACTTGTGCGCACACCCGACACGAGGACGTCGGGGCTTTCGGCTCGCCCCGTGCATCAGCTTCTGCAGGCGCACCAGGCGCGGTTGGTCGGGGTGCACATGCGCGAACTCTTCGACGCCGATCCGAATCGTTTCGAACGTTTCTCGCTCCAGGTCGGCGATCTCCTGCTCGACTACTCGAAGAACCGGATCACCGAGGAGACGATGGACCTCCTGGTGCGCATGGCCGAGGAGTCGGACGTCGCCGGCTGGCGCGAGCGCATGTTTCGCGGCGACAAGATCAACACCACCGAAAACCGGGCCGTGCTGCACGTCGCGCTACGCAACCGCAGCAACCGTCCGGTCGTCGTCGACGGCGAGGACGTCATGCCCAAGGTCAACGCCGTCATCGCGCGCATGGGCGCGTTCGCCGAACAGGTCAGAAGCGGAGCATGGCGCGGATACAGCGGCGAGCTGATCACGGACATTGTCAACATCGGCATCGGCGGCTCCGACCTCGGCCCGCAAATGGTCGTACAGGCGCTCAAGCCCTACCGTCATCCGCGCCTCAGGTTCCACTTCATATCCAACGTAGACGGCGCCCACGTCAAGGAGACGCTCGAGGCGCTCGATCCGGAGAGGACGCTATTCATCGTCTCGTCGAAGACCTTCACCACCCAGGAGACGATGACCAACGCGCATTACGCGCGCGACTGGTTCCTCGCCCGCGGGGGCGACGTCGCCCATGTCGCCCGGCACTTCGTCGCGGTGTCGACCAACCGCGACGCGGTCACGGCCTTCGGCATCGACGCCGCCAACATGTTCGAATTCTGGGAGTGGGTCGGCGGACGCTATTCGCTGTGGTCGGCGATCGGACTGTCGATCGTCCTCGCCGTCGGCGCCGAACGCTTCATCGAACTGCTCGACGGCGCGCACGAGATGGACGAGCACTTCCGCAACGCTCCGTTGCGCCAGAACATGCCCGTGATCCTCGCGCTGCTAGGCATCTGGTACAACAATTTCTTCGGCGCCGAGTCCCACGCGATCCTGCCTTACGACCACTATTTGCGCAGCCTGCCCGCCTACCTCGAGCAGGCCGACATGGAATCGAACGGCAAGTCGGTCGACCGCGACGGACGCGTCGTCGACTACCCGACCGGGCAGATCATCTGGGGCGCGACCGGCATCAATGGGCAGCACGCCTTCTACCAGTTGCTGCACCAGGGCACGAAGATGATCCCGGCCGACTTCATCGTTTCGATCACGCCGCATACCGAGCTGCAGGAACACCACGACATCCTGATCGCCAATTTCCTCGCCCAGACCGAGGCGCTCATGCGCGGGCGCACGCGCGAGGAAACGCTCGAGGAGATGGGCCGCGGGCAGGGCGACCCGTCGGTCCAGCACCGCGTGTTCGAAGGCAATCATCCGAGCAACGCGATCCTGTTGAAGAAGCTGACCCCGCATACGCTGGGCATGCTGATCGCCCTGTACGAGCACAAGATCTTCGTCGAGGGCGTGATCTGGAATCTCAACTCCTACGATCAGTGGGGGGTCGAGCTCGGCAAGCAGCTGGCGGGGCGGATTCTGCCGGAATTGCACGCCGACGCCCCGGTTGCGGGACACGACGCGTCGACCAACGCGCTGATCAACCACTACCGCCGCATGACGCAGCCGCATCCCGGGCTCTGAGCGGTATGGAGTGGATCGCGGGCGACATCGGTGGAACGAAGAGCTGGCTCGTGTGGATCGGGCCGCCTGGCGACGGCCTGCACCCGCGCTTCGAGCGCGTCTACCCGAGCGCCGACTTCGTGTCGGCCGAAGCCCTGCTGCGCCAGTTTCTCGCCGACTCGGGGATACAGGGACGGCCCGACGGCCTGATCCTGGCCGTCGCCGGCCCGTCGCAGGCCGAGCACGTCAAGCTCACCAATCTCGATTGGTGGATCGACGCGGCCGAACTCCAGCTCGCGCTGGGTATTCCCCAGGTCCACGTCGTCAACGACTTCGAAGCCGCCGCCGCGGGGCTGGCGACCCTGATGCCGGCCGACTACGTCGAGATCAATCCGGGGCAGCCCGATCCCCACGGCGTGCGCGCGATCACGGGCGCCGGCACCGGGCTCGGGCTGGCCTTCCTCGTCCACGACCAGGCAGGGCGGGAAACGAGCTACCCGACCGAAGGCGGCCACGTCGACTTCGCCCCTGCCAACGCGATGCAGGCGCGCCTGCTGCAACGGCTGCGCAAGCAATACGGGCACGTCTCCTGGGAGCGCGTCGTCTCGGGCTCGGCGATGCCCGAGCTGTATGCGTTCTGCTGCGTCGAACTCGGCACGACGCCCTGTTCGGCGTCCTGCGACGGCGCCTGCCTGGTCGCCGCGGCGGCGGCGGACGACATCGCGGCCGAGGCCGCGCTCGACCTCTTCGTCGACCTCTACGGCGCCTGGGTCGGCAACGTCGCCTTGCTCTACCGTCCGCGCGGCGGCCTCTATATCGCCGGCGGCGTCAGCGCGCACCTGCAGCAGCGCATCCAGGCGCCGCGCTTCATGGCCGCCGCGCTCGACAAGGGGCGCATGCGCCGCGTCGTCGAAAGCACACCGATATTTCTGATAACGAGCGCGCGGCTCGGCGTGCAGGGCGCGCTGGCCCTGCGCGAGGCCGCGGCGCACAGCCGGCGCGACCGCCGGACCCATGAACGATAAAGCCAAGGAGGAGCAGCAGATGACGATTTCGAAGGACGATCAAGCCCGTCTCTACCGTTATTACACCGAGCCGACGCTGGTGACCGAACTCACCCGCAAGACGCTGGCGCTGGTGCTGGCGGGGGGCGAGGGATCGCGCCTGAAGGATCTGACTGCGTGGCGGGCGAAGCCCGCGGTGCCGATCGGCGGCAAATACCGCATCATCGACTTCCCGCTGTCCAATTGCGTCAACTCCGGCATTCGCCGTATCGGTGTGCTCACCCAGTACAAGTCGCACTCGCTGATCCGCCATCTGCAGCGCGCCTGGGGTTTCATGCGCGCCGAGGTCGGCGAGTTCGTCGAAATCCTGCCGGCGCAGCAGCGCACCCACAAGAAGGAGTGGTACCAGGGCACGGCCGACGCGCTGTTCCAGAACCTCGACATCATGCAGCGCCACCACCCGGAATACGTGCTGGTGCTCGGCGGCGATCACGTGTACACGATGGACTACACGCAGATGCTGCTCTATCACGTGCAGACCGGCGCCGACGTCACGGTCGGCAGCATCGAGGTGCCCGTGGCCGAGGCGACCGCCTTCGGTGTCATGTCGGTCGACGAATCGCTGCGCATCACCGAGTTCAACGAGAAGCCGCAACACCCCGACAGCATGCCCGGCAAGCCCGGAACCGCGCTGGTGTCGATGGGGATCTACGTCTTCTCGAAGGATTTTCTCTACAAGACCCTGATCGAGGACGCGGGCACGACGCTCTCGTCGCACGACTTCGGCAAGGACATCATTCCGGGAAGCATCAGCCGTGCCCGCGTCATGGCGTTTCCGTTTCGCGACCGCGAGGGCAAGCCCGGTTACTGGCGCGACGTCGGCGCGCTCAATTGCTACTGGCAGACCAATATGGATCTCTGCTCGATCGAGCCGGCGCTCAATCTCTACGACCGCGAGTGGCCGATCTGGACTTATCAGCCGCAGTACCCGCCGGCCAAGTTCATCTTCGACGACGAGGGACGCCGCGGCGAAGCGATCGACTCGCTGGTCGCCGGGGGCTGCGTGCTTTCCGGCGCGCGCGTCAAGCGCTCGGTCCTGTTCTTCGCGACGACGGTCGGCAGCTACAGTCTCGTCAAGGACAGCGTGATCCTGCCCAAGGTGACGATCGGGCAAAACTGCCGCATCCGTTGCGCGATCATCGACAAGGGCACGGTCATTCCAGACGGCATGGTCATCGGCGAAGACCCGGTCGAGGACGCCAAGCGCTTTCACGTCACGCCCGAAGGCATCGTACTGGTGACGCCCGCCATGCTCGGGCAGAACATCTACGCGCGGTGGGAGGACGAATACGATGGCTAAAACGCTCAACGTCGTGCTGTGCTGGCACATGCACCAGCCGTATTACCGCGAGGGCCTCGCGGGCGCCTATCACCTGCCCTGGGTCTATCTTCACGGGATCAAGGACTACAGCGACATGGCCGCCCACCTCGAGCGCCACCCGAAAATGCGTGCCGTCGTGAACTTCGCGCCGGTCCTACTCGAGCAGCTCGACGACTACGCGCAGCAACTCGAACGCCTGTTGAAGCACGGCACGCCGACCCAGGACCGGATGCTGAATCTGCTCGCCGGCGTCGAGCCCGTTCCGCACGACGTGGACGGCCGCCTGCGTGTGGTCCAGGACTGCCAGCGTTGCCACGCGCCGCGCATGATCGATCCCTACGCACCGTTTCGCGCGCTGCTCGACATGATCGGCGCGACCGACGCGGGCGACGGCGCGGCGTCCGGCCTGCATTGGCACCTCGGCTACCTCTCCGAGCAGTATTTCCTCGATCTCCTGACCTGGTATCACCTCGCCTGGCTCGGGCATTCGCTGCGCGGGCCGCTTGTGCAGCGCTTGATGGTCGAGGAAAGGGACTTCTCGCAGTCCGACCGCCATGAACTGCTGCACCTGATGCAACACTGCATTGCCGGTCTGATTCCGCGCTACCGCGCGCTC